>NZ_JBEZJL010000021.1:0-141795 GCF_040651755.1 Actinomadura sp. NPDC048394
CGCGCCGTGGGGCCGCGCCGTGGGGCCGCGCCGTGGGGCCGCGCCGTGGGGCCGCGCTGGATAGGTAAGCGCGGGCCCGCGTCCGTGAAGCAGGACGTACGGGCAGCCCATGTGCGGCGCTGCACGTGGAGCGGCGCCCCGCCGCCGCGCCATTAGGCCGTGCCATCGGCCCGCGCCATCAGGCCGTGCTGGTGCACGGTGCGTGGGGCCACGCCTGTGGAGCAGTGCCAATGGAGCCGTGCCGTGGGCGCGCGCGTGCATAGTTCCTGGTGGGTGCGCGGGGTGAGTGCGCAGGGTGACCCGCGGGGCTAGATGCGCGGATGGACGCGCGAGGTGGACGCGCGAGGTGGACGCGCGAGGAGCGGCATCTGGGGGGCGACGTAACACAGGCAGGGTGTGAGGGCACGGCGCGCGGAGCAGAGAGTGTGCGGCGCTAGGTGTGGAGCGGCGCCGGGGCCGTGCCGTCGGCCCGTGCGGGTGCACGGCACGCGGGCGGGTGACCGTGGAGCCGGGCTGTACGGGGGCGTCCGTGTGTGCAGTGCGGAGTCGGTGCGCTTGATGGGTAACGCGGGGTGGGGTGGGTGGGTGTGCGGGTGGGTGTGCGCGGGTGGGTGGGTGCGCGGGGTGCCTGAGGTGGCTGCGCGGGGAGCGGGACAGGTGAAGCGGTGTGAGGCAGGCACGGCGGGCGGGGGTGGTGGGGTTCTTGGTTGGTTTTGGGGGCTGGGGCTGTGGTGTGGGGTTAATGAGAGTGGGGTGGGGTGAAGCAGGTTAGGAAGTTGGCGGCTGCTTCCCGGGGTCCTTGCAGGAAAGGTGGGTTTGGCGGGAGGGGGGTTCGGGCGAAGACGAGGGATCTGAAGGTGGGGACGTCGGTGGTGAAGGTGACGTCGGCGTCGATGGGGTCTTCCGCCCGGGCGAGGTGGAAGCGGCCGGCGCGGACCTCGGCCAGGAAGAGGTCGTCGTCGAAGCGCAGTGCGACGCGGGCGTCCAGTGCGGGCGCGGCGGTCGGGTCGAAGGTCGTTTTGAGGGCGAGCATCATGGCGTCCACGCTCATCTCGGCGTCGTGGGCGTCGAGGGGATCCTTGCTGCCCCACTGTGCGAGGGCGAGGAGGACCGGTTCGAGTTCGAGGCCACGCGAGGTCAGTTCGTAAACGCGGGTACTGGCGGGCGGGCCGAGAGTGCGGCGACGGACGATCCCGTCCTTCTCCAGGTCGCGTAGCCGCTGGGACAGGACGTTCTGGCTCATGCCCGGAAGGCCGCGGCTCAGTGCGGCGAACCGCTTGGGGCCGAACAGCAGTTCGCGGACGACGAGGAGCGCCCACCGCTCCCCCACGGCGTTCATGGCCCGGGCGATGCCGCACGGGTCGTCATATCGCCTTGGTCCGGCCATGCCGGAATGGTAGAGGAAGCTCCTAATTTAGGAGAACGCAGTGTCGTTCTGTCAGTGCCCACCGGTAGCGTCGGCCACGGCGCCACTGAGAAGAGGAGCACGAGCATGTCAACGTACGTTCTTGTTCCCGGGGCGGGCGGAAGCGCCTGGTTCTGGCATCTCCTCGTCCCCGAGCTGGAGGCCCGGGGGCATGAGGTCATCGCCGTGGACCTGCCGGCCGCCGACGAATCGGCCGGGCTCACGGAGTACGCGGACACCATCGTGGAGGCGATCGGCGACCGCACCGAGGTCATCCTGGTGGCGCAGTCGATGGGCGGTCTCAGCGCGCCGCTCGTGTGCACCCGAGTGCCGGTGGCGCTGCTCGTCCTGCTCAACGCTATGGTCCCCGTGCCCGGCGAGACCGGGGGCGCCTGGTGGGCCAACACCGGGCAGGCCCAGGCCATGGCCGAACAGGCGGCCCGGGAAGGGCGGGAATTGCCCGCGAAGTTCGATCCCGAGGACTGCTTCTTCCACGATGTCGCACCGGAGGTGACCGCCGAGGCGTTGGCGCGAGGCGAGGACTCGCAGTCGGATAGGGCCTTCCAAGAGCCCTGGCCCCTGGAGAAGTGGCCGGACACGCCGACCGTCTTCCTCCAGGGCCGCGACGACCGGCTGTTCCCCCTGCCATTCCAGCGCCGGGTCGTTCGCGAGCGCCTGAACATCCCGGTCGACGACATGCCGGGCGGGCATCTCGTCGCGCTCAGCCGCCCCAAGGAGCTCGCGGACCGGCTGGAGGCGTACCGGATCCGGCACACCGGGCCGAACGTTTCGTGACACGGGCCGCGCAGGGACGGCGGCTAATCGGCGCCGATGCCGCGGGCGAGGGCGGGAGGCAGCGGGTAGAGGCGTTCCTTGGGGAGCAAGGCCTTGGCCTGGGCGGTCCGGCCTGCCTGGAGCAGCCCCTGGATCCGGCGGACCAGCGGTGTGCGGTCGTCGATGCCGAGAATCCAGTCATCGACATAGCGGTCCACGATGTGGCGGCTCAACCCCACCTGGATGCTGCGCGTCTCCAGCTTGCGGCCGTTCAGCGACCGCTCGGGGTCCCATTGGACGTGGACCGTCGCCCGCGCGAAACGGCGGCGCCATTCGTCGGAGCTGCGGAAGACACGGCGGTCCGGGTCGGTCGGGACGGCCTGCGCCAAGGCCTCCTCCCAGCCCGCGCGGGTGATCCGGACGGCCAGGACGGTCTCCTGCCCTGGCTTGCGCGCCCAATTGCTGCGCGCCATCAGCCATAGGAACGACGGCTTGATCCAGGTCATCCGGGTGCGGGAGAACGGAGGGACGAAAGTGCCGTGCCGCGCCGCCGGGCCGCCGATCTCCGGGCCGTACGCCTGGTAGACGGTGATCGAGTCACGGTCATGGAGGGCGCGGATCTCACGTGTGCGCATGGTGCCGCCACGGTGCCGCAGGGCGCCCGGCGGGTTCAACCGGATTTCGCGGCCGCGGACCTGCGGCGGTGGGCCTTCTGCCGGCAGGCGGCGCCGCAGAACCGCGCCGGCCGGCCGGTGCGCGCCGACGCCAGCGGCGTCCCGCAGACCTCGCACCGGCTTTCGTTACGTGACGGCACTTCACTTTCGTCACGGAGTTTCGTTACGCCGGAGGGGCGGAGCGCGTCGCAGGCCAGTGCGGTCATCCGGCCGGGCGGCCCGTCGGCGCGCCGCAGCCGTTCGGTGACGACGCATCCGGCCATCAGGACCCGCACGTCCCGCAGGTCGACGTCCGCGCGCACGTCGCCGGCCGCCTGGGCCCGCCGGAGCAGCGCATCGAGAGCCTCGTTGAACTCCTCCTCGACGCCGGCGGCGAACGCCTTGATCCCCTCCTCCAGCGCCAGCGCCTCACAGATGGCGTGGTTGAACATCGCCCGCTCGACGACCCACATCAGGAAGCCGTAGAACCGCTCCCCCGGGTCGTCCGCGCCGGCCAGCGACCTCGCCTCCTCGATGATGCTCTCGAACCGGTCGGTGATGACCGCGGTGAACAGCGCCTCCTTGGTCGGGAAGTTCCGGTAGACCGTCCCGGCGCCGACGCCGGCGCGGCGGGCGATGTCGTCGAGCGGGACGAGCCGCCCCTCGGCGGCGAACGCCTCCAGCGCGGCCTGGAGGATCCGGCTCCGGTTCCGCCGCGCGTCCGCGCGCCGTGGCGCCGCCTCGACAGCGCGGCGCGACCCTGTCTCAACACCGCGGCGCGCCCCTGTCTCGGCACCACGGGGCGCCCCGGTCTCGGCACCGCGGCGCGGTCCCTCCTCACTGCGGCGGCGCGATCCTGCGTCACTGCGGCGCTGCGGTTCCGCCTCGCTGCGGCGCGGCTCGGCGTCGGTACGGCGGCGCGGGCCCGGCACGGCCTCGTTGCGGCGGCGCGGATCGTCCGGCACGAGTGACTTCCCTTCTTTGACAAACGGGGCGAGCGTTCCGGTAATGTCTCAACCGGGTCGATGGTTCCGATTGTAGGTCCGGAGGAGACGGCGATGGGCGAGGACGCGGTGCTCGAGGCGAGGCGGCGGCTGGGGCGGATCGGGGTGGGCCTGATGACGCCCCTCGCACCGGCGGAGGAGTGGCGGCGGGCCGCCCGCCGGGTGGAGGACGCCGGATACGGATCGATCTGGGTGAACGAGGGGATCGGCGGCAGGGAGGTGTTCACGCAGCTCGGTGTGATGCTCGCGGCGACCGAGCGGATCGTGCTCGGGTCGGCGATCGCGAACCTGTGGGCGCGGCATCCGGCCGCGATGCAGGGGGCCGCGTCGGTGCTGGCGGACGCCTACCCGGGACGGTTCGCGCTCGGCGTCGGCGTCAGCATGGGCGCGATCGTCGAGCAGAGCGGCCAGGCGTGGAGGAGCCCGCTCGCCCGCATGCGCGGGTACCTCGACGCGATGGACGCCGCCGTGGAGGCGGCGCCGAAGCCGGAGGTGCCGTTCCCGCGGCTGCTCGCGGCGCTGGGTCCGAAGATGCAGGCCCTGGCCGGGGAACGCGCCGACGGGATGCTCCCCGCGATGATGCCCGTCGAGCACACGCGCCGGGCGCGGGAACTGCTCGGACCGGACAAGCTGCTGATCGCCCTGCAGCCGGTGATCCTCGAGACCGATCCCGGGAAGGCGCGGGCCATCGCCCGCCAGGCCGGAGCCTTCTCGATTCCCGGCTCGCCCTACATCGGAGCGCTCAAGAAGCTGGGCTTCTCGGACGCGGACCTCGCCGACGGCGGCTCCGACGAGCTCATCGACGCCTGTTTCGTCCGGGGCGACGAAGCCGGGGTGGCCAAGGGCGTCGAGGCCTATCTGGACGCGGGGGCCGACCACGTGTGCGTGTCGGTGTTCCAGCCGGACCTCGCCTCGTCCGCCGACCAGTTCGAGCGGCTGGCCCCGTACCTGCTGCACGGCTGACCGCTCGCGGACGTCAGCGGGGGCGGACCAGTCCGGTCTCGTAGGCGGCGATCACCAGCTGGGCCCGGTCGCGGGCCTGGAGCTTGGCCAGGAGGCGGCCGATGTGGGTCTTCACCGTGGCGGGGCTGAGGTGCAGGTGCTCGGCGAGTTCGGCGTTGGACAGGCCGCGGGCGATGAGGGCGAGGACCTCGCGCTCGCGGTCGGTCAGGGCGTCGAGGCCCTCGGGCGGCGGCCCCGCGGGGGCGGGCCGGCGGACGAACTCGGCGATCAGCCGGCGGGTCACCGTCGGGGCGAGCAGCGACTCGCCGGACGCGACGACGCGGACCGCCGACAGCAGGTCGGCGGGCGGGGTGTCCTTGAGCAGGAAGCCGCTGGCGCCGGCCCGCAGCGCCGCGTAGACGTAGGAGTCCAGGTCGAACGTCGTGAGGATGAGCACCCGGACGTCCGGCAGGTCGCGGCAGATGCGCCGGGTCGCCTCGATGCCGTCCATCTCCGGCATCCGGACGTCCATGAGGACGACGTCGGGCCGCTCCCGCTCGGCGAGCTCGACGGCCTCCGCGCCGGTGCCGGCCTCGCCGACGGCGCGCAGGCCGGGCGCGGTGTCGATCAGGACGCGGAAGCTGCCGCGCACCAGGGCCTGGTCGTCGGCGACGAGGACGCGCAGTTCCAACGTGCTCCTAGGCTTCGTAGGGGAAGGCGGCGGCGACGGCGAAGCCGCCCTCCGGGCGGGGGCCGGCGGTGAAGTCGCCGCCGTACATCATGACGCGTTCGCGCATCCCGATGAGTCCGTGGCCGGGCGCGCCTGGGAGGACGCGGGTGCCGGGCCCGTCGTCGTCCACCTCGATCCGGACGCGCCCGCCGGCGGCCTCGACCAGGACGCGGCAGCGGGCGGGCGCGGCATGCTTGACGACGTTGGTGACGGCTTCCTGGACGATCCGGTAGGCGGCGAGCGCGACGCTCTCGGGCAGGTCGTCCGCGCGGACGTCGAGGTCGACGTGGACACCGGCCATGGCGGCGCGCTCGGCCAGGCCGGGCAGGGATCCGAGCCCGGGCGAGGGGGCGAGGCCGGGCTCGTCGGCGCGCAGGACGCCGAGGAGGTGGCGCATCTCGCCGAGCGTGCCGCGGCTGGTGGACTCGATGACGCGCAGCGCGTCGAGGGCCTCCTCCGGGCGGGCCTCGGCGACGTGGACGGCCACGCCGGCCTTGACGGCGATGAGGCTCATGCTGTGCGCGACGATGTCGTGCAGTTCGCGGGCGATGCGGAGGCGTTCCTCGCCGACGGCGGTCTCTGCCAGGCGACGGGCGGCCTGGGCGGTGTAGGCGCGGCGCTCGCGGACGGCGCGGCCGAGCGCCCACGACGCGCCGAGGACGGCTACGCCCAGCAGCACGCGGCCGAGCTGTTCGGCCTGCCAGTTCTTCGGCCCGACGAGGGCGCCGCCGAGGATGACGATCGCGCTCAGCACGCCGATCGCCCGCGTGGGGACGAACCGCGCGCGGGGCAGTTGGAGCGCGAGCGGATAGAGCGCGTACGCGGCGGCGGCGTAGAAGTCCCATGGCAGGTCGAGGATCAGAGCCAGGGTCGACGCGGCGAGGACCCCGGCGAAGACGGGCACGGGCCATAGCCGCCGGACAGCGAGCGGCAGCGCCATGGCGGCGGCAATGGGCACGGCGAGCAGCGCCGACGTCTCGTGCCCGCCGGAGAACACCAGCAGAAACAGCGTGTAGAGGACCGCGACCGCAGCGTCCAGGCGGACCGGCCGCCGAAGGCCGTTCCGCCAGGGGCCGCTCCGCCGGAGGCCGGGCTCCTGCTGGCCGGGCCACTGCGGGCTAGGCCGCTCGAGGCCGGGCCGCTCGAGGCCGGGCCGCTCGTGACCTAGCCGCTCATGACCTAGCCGCTCATGACCTAGCCGCTCATGACGCGGCGGCTCGTGACGCGGCGGCTCGTGACCGGACTGATCGAGGCCGGACTGATCGAGGCCGGACTGATCGAGGCCGGACTGGTCGTGATGCGGTGGCTCGTGGGCGGGGGGCCGGGTGTGCGGGGAGGCCGGCTTGGATTCGTGCACGTCACGACGGTAGCCGGACGCCGCGGCGCGGCGCGTCGGGCCGGCGGATGTCAGACCTGGGTCCGATGCGGCGGCGCGGTCTCGGAGCACGGTCGGACCGGCGGGTCCCGACCGGGTTCCGATGTGCGGGGGCGGTGTCCGGCGGGAGCGTTGACCGCATGATCGAAGTGAGGGAGCTGACCAAGCGCTACGGCGGGACCGTCGCCGTGGACGGCCTGTCGTTCCAGGTGCGCCCGGGGACGGTGACCGGGTTCCTCGGCCCGAACGGCGCCGGGAAGTCGACGACGATGCGCGTGCTGCTGGGGCTGGACACGCCGTCGTCGGGCGCTGCGCTGGTGAACGGCGGCCCGTACGCGGCGTTGCGGCGGCCGATGCACGAGGTGGGGGCGCTGCTGGACGCGGGGGCGGTGCACGGCGGTCGCCGCGCGTTCGACCATCTCGGCTGGCTGGCGCGCAGCAACGGGATCGGGACGCGGCGGGTGGCGGAGGTGCTGGAGCAGGTCGGCCTGGCGGGCGTCGCGCGCAAGCGGGTGGGCGGGTTCTCGCTCGGGATGCGGCAGCGCTTGGGGATCGCGGCGGCGCTGCTCGGCGATCCGGGCGTGCTGATGTTCGACGAGCCGGTGAACGGGCTGGACCCGGACGGGGTGCGGTGGGTCCGGCAGTTGATGCGGGCGCTGGCCGCCGAGGGCCGGACGGTGCTGGTGTCGAGCCATCTGATGAGCGAGATGGAGCTGACGGCGGACCGGCTCGTCGTCATCGGGCGCGGCCGGTTGATCGCGGACACCTCGGTGCGGGAGCTGGCGGACCGGTTCGCGCGCGGGGTGCTGGTCCGGTCGCCGCGTCCGGAGGACCTGGCCGCGGTGCTGGCGGCGGCGGGCGGCACCGTCGAGCCCGCGCCAAGCGGCACGGTCGAGGCCGCGCCGGGCCGCACCTTCGAGCCAGCGGCGGGCCCCACGGTCGGGCAGGCGGCGGGCGGCGGCCTGTCGGTGACGGGGCTCGACGCGGCGGAGATCGGTGAACGGGCCGCCGCGCACGGCATCCCGCTGTACGAGGTGACGCCGCGGAGCGCGTCGCTGGAGGAGGCGTACATGGAGCTGACGGCGGGCAGCGCCGAGTTCGGGGCGGTGGCGTCGTGATCGACGCGTTGGCGGCGGAGTGGTGGAAGCTGCGTTCGGTGCGTTCGACGTTCGCCGTGCTCGGCACGGTCGCGGTGTTCGTGCTCCTGTGCGTCGTGTGGTCGTTGTACGCGGCGCACTACTGGGACGGACTGTCGCAGGCGCGGCGCGCGGCGTTCGAGTCGGCGCCGCCGGAGCAGCCGCTCGCGATCGCCCTGCCGGTCTGCGCGGTGCTGCTCGGGGCGCTGCCGATGACGTCGGAGTACGCGTCGGGGATGATCCGGACGAGCCTCGCCGCGGTCCCGCGCCGTCCCGTGCTGTTCTGCGCGAAGGCGGCGGTGCCGGGGGCCGCGATGCTCGTCGCCGCGCTGGTGGGCCTGACCGCCGGGGTCGTGGCGGGCAAGGCGGCCGCGAACGGCCGTCCGATGCGCGGGTTCGACGCCTCTTTCCCCGAACACGTCCCGTACGTGCTGGCCATGGCGGTGACGACGGCGGCCATCACGCTGATGACGGCCGGCCTGGCCGTGGTGCTCCGCTCCACCGCGGGGACGATCACGACCGGGATGGCGGTGCTGTTCGTCGTGCCGCCCGTCGCGAACCTGCTGCCGGATCCGTGGGGCGAGCGGGTCTGGGCGGTGCTGCCGGAGAGCCTCGCGGGGCAGATGGCCTCGCCGCCGGGAGCCTCGCCCGCCCGCGACGGCCTGTCCCCGACGGTCTCTGCGCTGCTCCTGGCGGTGTACGTGCTGGTCGCGTTGGGTGTGGGCGCCCGCGTGTTCGGACGGCGGGACGCGTGATGCTCGACGCCGTGGCCGCCGAATGGTGGAAGCTGCGGTCGCTCCGCTCGACCTACGTGATCGTTTCGGTCACGGCCGGGTTCGCCGTGTTCGTCGTGCTGCTGGCCGTCCAGCAGGCGCACGTGTGGGACGGTCTCGACGCCGCCCAGCGCGCACGGTTCCTGCTGCGGCCGCTGCAGGAGCTGGGCGGATGGGTCGCCCAGCTGTGCCTCGGAGTGCTCGGCGTACTCGCGGCGGCATCGGAGTATCGGACCGGGATGGTGCGGACGAGCCTGGTCGCGATGCCGTCCCGGTCCCGGTTCCTCGCGGCGAAGGCCGTGGTGGTGGCGCTGACCGGGCTGGCCGTGGGCGAGGCGGTCTCGATCGGGTGCCTCCTCGGCACCCGGCTCGCGGTCGGCGGCCGGCCGTTCCCCGACCAGCGCGCGTCGATCGCGCACGACCTGCCCGGATTCGCGGCCTCCGGTGTCGCGGTGGCGGTGTTCGCGCTGCTCGGCCTGGCCCTCGGCGTGCTGCTGCGGTCGGCGGCCGGTGCGATCGTCGCCGTCGTCCTGCTGTGGCATGTGGTGCCGCTGCTGGTCTACCACCTGCCGGGGCCGTGGAACGAGCGGCTCGGGTCCGTGATGCTCTCCGGGCTCCCGACCGAGATCGCGGGCCTGAGCGCGCGGCAGTCCATCTACGGCGACCTGCTGTCACCGCCCGCGGCGGCGGCCGTCCTGCTGGCCTACGCGTTCGTCCCGCTCGCGTTCGCCGGACTGGTGCTCGCCCGACGGGACGCGTGAAACGGCCGGGAAAAGCCGGAAACGGGTGGGCGGCGGCGCCCCTCGAGGACGCCGCCGCCCGTCAGTGCGGATCGGTGCGGGTCAGCCCGCGCGCCGGTAGGACGCGCGGACCGCGAGCCGGTGCCGGAGCAGGCCGACGGCCTCCTCCAGCGTCGGCGCGGCGGCCTGCGCGCGCAGCTGCTGCCCGTCCAGCTCGGCGACGGCCCTGGCGAGGGCCGGCCTGGGCAGCGCCGGGTCGGCCACGATGCTCAGCGTGACCTGCACGGACGCGGCCCCGGTGCCGTCCAGCGCCGCGCGGACGGCACGCTCGGCCTCCGCGCGCTGGGCCTCCGTGACCTCGCCCGAGGTGAGAAACCGGACCTCCGGTCGCTCGAGGGTCGCGTTCATGGTTCCCCCAGAATGGATCTCGGTGATGTTCCGGGAAGTGCGAGGGCGCCACGAGCGTCACCGCGGTGCGGCGCCCTCCCTACAAGTGAACGCCGTCCCGGACCGGGAGATCGTCCGCACGGGACGAGAGCTTGGTCACCCGCCGGCGCTGTAGAGGACCTGATCAGGCGTTATGCGGACGGTGAGGCGCACCTCACCCTCCTGGACCGGATAGGTGTCGTTGCCGGTGTACTTCTTGGCGAGCCCGTTGATGACCTCCACGGCGCCCTCCGTCTCCAGCTTCGCCTCGCCCGAGACGCTGACCCAGTGGAACGGGTCGTCGGGGTCGAGAACGCTGATCGAAACGCGCGCGTCCTTGCTGAGGTGCCGCTCCTTGGCGCGCCCGGCGGCGGTGTTGATGAGGACGTCGTCGCCGTCGAGGCCGATCCACACCACCGTGTTGTGCAGCGAGCCGTCCGGCCGGACGGTCGTGGCCCACCCGGGCAGCGGGCGGTTCAGCAGTTCCTTGGCCTCGTCGGACAGCTTGCTCATGACGTCCTCCTCGTAGGGCTGGCTTCCTGGCTCGCTGGTCGCCAACCCGCGGGCCGCGCCGTCTGTTCCCGTCCCGGCGATATTCACCGAACGGTGTGACCGCCGTCATTTGGACGTCATACGACGAGCCCCGGAAAGCCGGTGCCGATTGGCGGGCAGAAGACCGCGAAACGCCAGGCAATTCATGGGCCGGCAGTGACTCCGCGGCTATGAGAATGACCTCCCGGTCAACGAGATCGTCACCCCGTCGCCACGTTCCGCACCCGTGCGGCCACCGACGGCACTGGTCACGGCCCGTGGTCACGCTCCAAAACGCCGATCCGGCCCGCAGGACGCCGCCCCGGTTCGTTCCACGGGCCCGGCGGGAGTATCCTCACCCGCGCCGATCGGCGCACGGACCGTCCAGCCCGGCCGTTCTAACACGGATGGGTCGTTTTGCCGAAGACGCGCTTTTTCATACTTCCCAAAAACGTGCTTCGATCCTCTAACATAGGGCGGTGCCGTGCCGCCCCAGAACAGACCCGTCGACTGGCTGGTGACCCCTTGCCCCAGGATTCAGCCGCCCCCACGCCTCCGGCCGAGGGCGATCAGTCCGGCAGACTGATCGACTACCCGCGGCGCGGCGGTCCCACGGTCCTGCGCATCCTGCTCGGCGCCCAGCTGCGGCGGCTGCGGGAGGAACGCGGCATCTCCACCGAGCAGGCGGGCTACGAGATCCGCGGCTCGCACTCCAAGATCAGCCGGATGGAGCTGGGACGCGTCGGCTTCAAGGAGCGCGACGTCTCCGACCTGCTCACCCTCTACGGGGTGAACGACCCCGCCGAGCGGGCGCCGTTGCTGCAGCTGGCCAAGGAGGCCAACACCCCCGGCTGGTGGCACCGCTACGGGGACGTCCTGCCGAGCTGGTTCGAGGTGTACCTCGGGCTGGAGGAGGCCGCGTCGCTGCTGCGGACCTACGAGCTGCAGTTCGTGCCGGGCCTGCTGCAGACCGAGGACTACGCGCACGCCGTGGTGCGGCTCGGCTACTCCGACGCCTCCGACGAGGAGGTCGAGCGGCGCGTGCAGCTCCGCACGACCCGGCAGCGGCGCTTCACCTCCCCCG
The DNA here is from genome assembly GCF_040651755.1 of Actinomadura sp. NPDC048394. Classification (NCBI taxonomy): domain Bacteria; kingdom Bacillati; phylum Actinomycetota; class Actinomycetes; order Streptosporangiales; family Thermomonosporaceae; genus Actinomadura; species Actinomadura sp. NPDC048394. The sequence goes on from NZ_JBEZJL010000021.1 coordinate 11,574, forward strand.
GCGCACCGACACTGTGGGCCGTGCTGGACGAGGCGGTCGTGCGCCGCCCGCTCGGCGGCCGCGACGTGATGCGCCGGCAGCTCAAACACCTCATCGCGATGTCGGAGCTTCCGAACGTCACGCTGCAGATCGTGCCGTTCGGCGCGGGCGGGCACGCCGCCGCCGGCGGCCCGTTCACCATCCTGCGGTTCGCCGAGCCCGGCCTCTCCGACGTCGTCTACCTGGAGCAGCTCACCAGCGCGCTTTACCTGGACAAGCCGACCGACGTCGACACCTACATGCGTGCGATGAACAACCTGTGCATCACCGCCGCGCGCCCCGACGACACAGCCCGGCTGCTCACCGGCATCCTGAAGGAACTCTGACCCCGCGCTAGCGGGACGGCTCCGCCGACGCACCGTCGGACGGGTCCGCAGGCAAACCGCCGGACGGCTCCGCCGCCTCATCGCCGGGCTGCTCCGCCGCCTCGTCCAGGACGCGCTCCTTCCGGCTGCGGCTTCCACCGCGGAACTCCGCGATGACGTCCCCGTCCGGGACGCGCCGGACCGTCACGTCGTACACGCCGCTGCGCCCGTACCGGGTGCGTTCGACGGCGGTCGCCTCCAGCACGTCACCGGCACGGGCCGGCGCGACGAACACGACATCGGCGGACGCCGCGACCGTCACATCCCCGTGGGTGTTGCACGCGTAGGCGAACGCCGAGTCGGCCAGCAGGAACAGATAGCCGCCGTGGGCGATCCCGTGCCCGTTCACCATCACCGGGGTGAGCGTCATGCGCAGGACGGCGCGTCCCGGCGCGATGCCGGTGACCTCCATGCCGAGGTCCTGCGCGACCTTGTCGTCCGCGTACATCGTCTCGGCGCATCGCCGCGCCAGCTCCGCCGGGTCGCTCACCGTCCCCAGCGTAATGAGCGTCGGGGCTTTGGGCCCCCGGGACGGGGAAGGTCATCCAGCGTTCGGGAGTTCACACAGGTGGCCGTGGTACGGCCGAAGCCGGATGGAGGAGGACTCGATGCTGTACGGCAAGGAGCACGTCGCCCGTTACCAGGAGACCGACGGCGCGGAGGGACACGACTGGCAGGGCACCATCACGCTGCTGCTCACGACGACGGGACGGCGCAGCGGCAAGGAGTACACGACGCCGCTCATCTACCAGCCCGAAGGGGACGCCTATCTCGTCGTGGCGTCCAAGGGCGGCGCGGACGAGCCGCCGGAGTGGTACCTGAACCTGGAGGCGAATCCCGAGGTGAAGGTGCAGGTGAAGGGCGACCGGTTCACCGCGCGGGCGCGTACCGCGACGGCGGAGGAGAAGCCCGCGTTCTGGAAGAAGATGGCGGCGACGTGGCCCGCCTACGACGAGTACCAGGAGAAGACGGACCGCGAGATCCCGGTGGTCGTCCTCGAGCGGATCTGAGGCCGGGGGCGTGCCGGGCGCGGGCGCGAACCGCCCGGGCCCGGCCGGTTCCCTTTCGCCGGGGCGCCGGGGCGTGTAGCGTCGGGTGGGAACATCCGTTCGACCGCCGTCCGTCCGAGGCCGCCGAGGTGCGAAGGTGCCGACGTCCAGCAGCGCTGATGAGCACGTCGCCGGGAAGCACAGCGCTGAGAAGCACACCGCTGAGAAGAGCAGCGCCGGTGAGAACGGCGCGGGCGAGGGTCCGCCGCCCCGGCTGCTGAAGCGCTGGGGGCTCGACACGGTCCGGGCTCCCGAGGCCATCGGCGGCACGTCCGGCCGGAGGTGCTGGCGGGTCGGCACGTCCGGCGGCCCGTTCTTCCTCAGGGAGTACGCCGCGCTGGAGCGGAGACGAATCCTCGTCCAGCACGAGATGACGGGCGCGCTCGACGCCGCCGGGCTCCCCGTACTCGCGCCGCTGCCCGCCAAGTCCGGACGGACGCTCGTCACCGCCTCGGGTCACGCCTATGCGCTGTATCCGTGGGTCGCCGGGCGCAGGCGCGGCGGGCTCGAACTGACCTTCCGGCAGTGCGAGGAACTCGGGGAACTCCTCGGCCGGCTGCACGCCGAACTGGAGCGGGTCACGCCGCCGGTGCAGCAGAGCCTGCTCGTGCCGACGCCGCGCGCCGCGGACGCGGCGGCCGCTGTCGACGCGATGCTGGAGGCCCTGCCCGCGGACGGCGGCCGCACCGACTTCGACGCGCTGACCGAGCGCAGGCTGCGGGAGCGGCGCGCGCTGCTCGCCGAATTCGCCGGGCATCAGCCGCCGGAGATCGAGGTCAGCACGGTCGGGCACCTGCACGGCGCGTTCCACGCGGAGCATCTGCGCTACGCGGGCGCGGGCAACGTCACGGCGGTGCTCGGCTGGGACGCGCTGACCACGGGCCCGGTCGCGGGCGAGGTCGTGCGGGCGGCGGCGCGGCTGTTCGCCGGCGAGGACGAGCGCGGGCTCGACCTGGACCGGGTGCAGGCGTTCGTGCGGGGGCACCGCGCGGCGTTCCCGCTGGACGCGGGGCAGATCCAGTCGGCGGTGCACCGCGAGTGGTGGGAGCGGCTGTGCGACGTCGCGCCGCTGCGGCACCGCTACCTGGGCGAGGAGGGCGCGGGCGAGCGGGGCGCGGCCGGGCTCGTGTCCTGGTGGTCGGCGCAGCTGGAGCGCACGCTCGACGTGTTCGCGGCGCCGTACACCGACGCCTTCGCCGACGTGCCGGACGGCAGCCCCGCCTACGGCTGAGGCCCTCCGCCACCGCGGCGCGAAAGACCGCGCGGCGCCGCAGCGCGAAAGACCGCGCGGCGCCGCAGCGCGAAAGGACCGCGCGGCGCCGCGATGAGCGGCCGCCGGCGGGTAGGGACATCCGGGATGCGCGACGCGCGGCCGTATGCCAGGCTTGTCCCGCACCATTATGTATCGAACAGTCCAAAAGGAGCCGGAGATGACGCAGATCGCAATGCTCGGCACCGGGATCATGGGCGCCGCGATGGCCCGGAACCTGCTGAAGAACGGCCACGGGGTCACCGCGTGGAACCGCACCCGGGAACGCGCCGAGCCGCTCGCCGCGGACGGCGCGACCGTCGCGGGCTCCCCCGCCGAGGCCGTCGAAGGCGCCGACGTCGTCATGACCATGCTGAACGACGGCGACACGGCGCTCGCCGTGATGACCGACGCCGCGCCCGCACTGCGCGACGGGCGGATCTGGGCGCAGATGGGCACGGTCGGCGTCGATGACGTCCCGCGGCTCGCCGCGTTCGCCGCCGAGCACGGCGCCACCTTCGTGGACTCCCCCGTGCAGGGCACGAGGCAGCCCGCCGAGCAGGGCAAGCTGATGGTCCTCGCGGCCGGCCCGCAGGACGCCCGGACGGTCCTGGACCCGGTGTTCGGCGCGATCGGCAGCCGGACGCTCTGGCTCGACGAGGACGGCGCGAGCGGCGCCGGCACCCGGCTGAAGCTGGCCGCGGTGAGCTACGCCATCTCGCTCACATCCGTCATCGCCGAGTCCGTCGCGCTGACCAAGGGCCTCGGGCTCGACCCGGCGCTGCTCGGCGAGGTCCTCACCGGCGGCCCGCTCGACAACGCCTACCTGCAGATCAAGATGAAGGCGATGCTCGCCGACGACTACGCGACGAGCTTCGCCGTCCGCAACGCGGAGAAGAACACCCGGCTCATCCATGACGCGGCCGCGTCGGCGGGCGTGCGCGTCGACGTCAACGACGCCGCGGGCGACCGGTTCCGCCGCGTGATCGAGCAGGGCCACGGCGACGAGGACATGGCCGCGACCTACCGGGCGAGCTTCGGCGGCTGATCCGTCCGGGCCCGTGGGCGTGGCGGTGCGCGGCGGCGGGCGACGCGGGGCGAGGATGGGGGCATGGAGGTACTGAGCAGCCGCATCCTGCTGCGCCCGGCCGACCTCGAGCGAAGCCGGCGGTTCTACCGCGATGTGCTGGGGCTGGCGGTGTACCGCGAGTTCGGGCCGCCCGACTCGCCCGGCGTCGTGTTCTTCCTCGGGCCGGGGTTCCTGGAGGTGTCGGGGCACGGGCCGGGCGGCGCCGGCCCGTCCCCGATGATCTGGTTGCAGGTCCGCGACGTCCGGGCCGAGCACGACCGGCTCGCGGCGGCCGGGGCGCGGGTGACCCGCGAACCGCGTGAGGAGCCGTGGGGCCTGGTGGAGATGTGGATCGAGGACCCGGACGGTGTGAAGATCGTCATCGTGGAGGTCCCGGAGGGGCATCCGCTGCGACGCGACCCGCGATCCTGAGCGAAGGTGCGATGACCGAGACGCCCGCCGAGTACTGGAACCACAACACCCACTACCACGGCGTCGTGCTGCGCAACGTGCCGCGCGGCTGCGGCGAGGCGCTCGACGTCGGCTGCGGGGACGGGCTGCTCGCGCGCCGTCTCGCGCCGCGCGCCGCGCACGTCACCGGGCTCGACCGGTCGGCGGAGATGGTCGTCAAAGCGAAGACGCTGAGCGAGGGCGTCGGGAACGTCGACTTCGTCGAGGCGGGGCTGCTGGAGTACGACCTGCCGGAGCGGCACTACGACTTCGTGTGCTGCGTCGCCGCGATCCACCACATGGACTTCGCGGCCGGGCTGACGGCGATGCGCGACGCCGTCCGGCCGGGCGGCGCGCTCGTCGTGATCGGCCTCGCGAACAACGCGGGCGTGAAGGACTTCCTGTACGGGGCCGCGGGTCTGCCCGGGCACCTCCTCCACAGCCGGGTCCTCAAGCGCAAGGCCGCGGGCGAGCCGGGCGCACCGCTCGCCGATCCCGACATGACCTGGGGCGAGGTACGGGACGAGGCGCTGCGGCTGCTGCCGGGCGCGGTGTTCCGCCGCCATCTCCTCTGGCGGTACTCCATCGTCTGGCACCGGCCGCGCTGACCCGGGCCGCCGCCGCGAAAACTGGAAAACGCTGGAACTGTCTGGAAGCTCCTGTACTGTCTGCCGCATGCCCCCGTCCCCCGGCGTTCCGGCCCCCGACGCGCTGGAGGCGCGCATCGCCGAGCTGCGCGCCGGCGTGCGCCGCGCGATGGCGACCGGCGACCGGCGGACGGCCCGCGCGCTGCGCGCCGACCTGCGCCGCGCCGAGCAGGCGTGGGACGCCGCCGTCCTCGGCGACGCCGGCGAGCCGGAGGCGCCGCCCGCCCCGGCCGAGCCCGAGGGGCGCCGCGGGCTGCTGCCCGTCCGCGACCAGGTCCACCAGGCGCTGACGCTGCTCGGGGTGCCCGCCGCGCCGAAGCTCATCGGGTCGGTGTACGCGGCGTTCTTCCCCGGCGAGATCCCCGGCACGCGGCTGACGAGCCTGCGCCGCGACGAGGAGCGCTCCTTCCGCACCGCGCCGTACGCGCGGCCCTACTACCTGTGCGCCGCGCTGACCGCCGACCTGCTCGCGCCCGCCCGCGGCCTGCTCACGGTGAGCACCTGGCCGCTGGAGCAGCGGATCGTCGGGCCGCTCAGCCCGCGCACCGACTTCCTCGCCTCCGCGATCCGCCTCGCCGAGCACGCCGGCCGCACGGCGCCCTCGCCGGACGCGCAGCGGCTGCTGTGGCGGTTCGCCTCCAACATTCCCGGTGCGGTCACCGGTACGGTCGGTACAGTCGATCCGGCCGTGCTCGCCGAGGCCGCCCGGGCCGAGCTGGACGTGCACCGGGAGCCCGACCGACGGCGCCGCGCGTCGGCCGCCGGGCGCGCCCGGGCCCAGCTCGACGACGCGGAACGGCTGTTCGGCAGCCGGCTGCGGGCCCTGCAGGATTCCGCACGGCGACGTGCCAGCTCTGGAGAGACGGACCGATGACCGAGACCGCACCGGAATTGGACCGGCTGCGCGGAAGCGCTCCGCCGCGCAACCACGACGCCCGCACGATCGCGGCGCTGACCGCCAATCCCGGCTGCGCCCGCCGCGGGCTGATGGACGCGGCGGGCGTCGACAAGGACGCGGTGGCGCGCGCGCTCGGGTTCCCCGCCCCGTTCGGGCAGTCGCAGTTCGCCATCACGCGCGGCAACGCGTTCGAGGCGCAGGTGAAGGCCGACGGGTGCGCGGAGCTGCTGACGCTGCTGCGCGACCGGATGGGCCTGGCGGTGTCCGAGGTCGCCTACGACGATCTCGAGGTCGTCGCGGGCAACGAGGGCCGCGAGCTGCGGCACACCCGCACTCGGCGGCTGCTCGCCCAGGCGCTCGACAGCGGCGAGGGCACCCTGTTCGACCATCCGCTGCTGCGGCTGGAGATCGGCGGGCAGCTCGCCTACCTGGAGCCGGACGTCATCGCGTTCCAGATCGAGGGCCGGCTGCACGTCATCGAGATCAAGTCGTTCGCGGTGGTGGACGGGCAGGCCGAGCCGGAGCAGGTCGCGGCGGCCGCGCGGCAGTCTGCGGTGTACGTGCTGGCGCTGCGCCGGCTCGTCGCCGAGCTCGGGCACGATCCGGAGCGGGTGTCGCACGAGGTGTTCCTGGTGTGCCCGGAGAACTTCTCCAACCGGCCGACCGCGACGCCGCTGGACGTCCGCCCGCAGCTGGCCGTGCTGGAACGGCAGCTCGCGCGCCTCACCCGCATCGACCGGATCCTGGACGCGCTGCCCGGCGACCTGACGTTCGAGCCGGGCGAGCACCTCGCCGACTCCGTCCGCACGGTCGAGGCCCGCTACGCGCCCGAGTGCATGGCGGGCTGCGAGATGGCGTACTTCTGCCGCGACGAGGCGCGCGCCTGCGGGGCGACGGGCGCGCTCGGCCGGGCCGTGCGCGACGACCTCGGCGGCGTCGACACGATCGGCACGGCGCTGGGCCTCGCGGACGGGTCGCTCAGCCCGTCCGACGACCTCGCGGAGACGGCCGAGCAGCTGCGGGCGGCGGCCCGGCTGCGCGCCGAGGCCCTCGGCACCGGCCACCGGGACGCCGTGACGGCCCGATGAGCGCGCTGAGCTCGCTGGCGCGGCTGGAGGCGGTGCGGGCCGGGGTCGCGCAGCCGCTGGCGACGGTCCGGCACGTGCACGTGTCGGACGCGCCGCTGGTGCTGATCCCGCTGAAGCTCGCGGGCGAGGCGGCGGCGCCGCTGGCCGTCATGATCGGGTCGGCGCCGGACGATCCGTCGCTGCTGGTGGTGCCGCAGCCGCGCAACCGCGACCTGCGGTTCGCGTTCGCGGCGGAGCTCGCCAAGCTCGTGCTGAACCACATCGAGACGAGCCGCGGCGAGGTGGAGGAGCTGCCGCCGGGCAAGGAGGGCGACGAGCGGATCCGGTACGGGAACGCGCCGCAGCTGCTCGTGCCGAACCGGGGCGGGGTCTCGTTCCTGCGGCTGATGGGCCGGTCGACGCGGTTCCGCAGCACCGAGGGCCCGTACGCGGTCGACCCGGCGGTGCCGGTGCTCGGCCGCTGGCTGACGTGGTTCGCCGACCGGCACGACCATCCGGGGTCGTCGCTGCTGCGGGCGATGACGGAGGTGCTGCGGCTGCACTGGGCGACGGGCCAGAGCTCGGTGGAGGACGGCAACCTCGCCGCGCTGATGGGCTGGATCGACCCGCCGGACGGCCTGGACGGCCCCGCCGCCGCGGCCCGCGCCGAAGACCCGGTGACCTGCCCGCCGGCCGGCCCCGCGACCGACCCGACGTTCGACAACGAGGTGCTCGCCCCGGCGATCGCCGCCTACGACCGGTCGGGCGGCGACCCGCGCGCCGGGGACCGGCTCCGCGCGCTCATCGCCGGTCAGCTCGCCCCGACCTGGGACCTGATGTGGCGGGCGGTGGACCTGCTGCGCGCGATGCCGGAGGGCGCGAGCGTCCCGCGCCGCTGGGAGCGCGACCGGGACGCCTTCACCTATTACCACCAGACGTTCGGCGAGGCGTATCCTCAGGCGCGCCGCGACCCGCCCGTCCGGGCGGCGCGGCGGCTGCACGATCTCGAACGCGCCCAGGACGCCTACGAGGCGCAGCGCGCGTTCGACGACCCCCTGGTCATGGCCGAGCACCGGCTGGCCGGGCAGGCGTTCGGCGGGCCAGTCACCGAGTGCGACCCGGCCCGGCTGGACGAGACGGGGAAGCGGCCGAAGCTGCGCCCGCTGCTGCGCGTCCGCACCGCGGACCCCGTGCGGCTCGACATCGGGACGACCGTGTGCAACGCGGCGCGCCCGGCGCTGAAGGGGAGGATCGTGGAGATCGGCGACGGCGGCGTGCTGCTGGAGCTGACCGGCGGGATGGGCCGCAAGCTCACCCCCGAGCCGGGCGCGGTGCCGCAGGTCGGCGAGCGGGTGTGCTTCACCTCGCTCACGGAGGGCTCGTTCGGCACCGCGAAGTTCCCCGACCGGGAGGACACGCCGTGGACGCACGGCGGGCCGCCCGAGGAGTACGTGCCGACCGACGAGGACGCCGAAGAGGACTGGTCATGACCGAACGCCACCTGGTCGCGCTGGCCGGGCCGGGGCCGTCCGCCGACCTCGACCCCGGGGAGGCGGCGACGCGGGCCGTCGACGGCGTGCTCGCCGACCTCGGCGGCGGCCACCGCGGCGTGGTGGTCGACTCCCCGCCGGGCGCGGGCAAGTCGACCTTGGTGGTCCGCGCGGCCGCGCACCTCGCCGAGGCGGGCGAGCGGCTGATGATCGTGGCGCAGACCAACGAGCAGGTCGACGACCTCATCGAGCGGATCGCGACCAAGCACCCGCAGTTGACGCTGGGCCGGCTGTCGGCGTCGGGGTACCTGCCGTCCGAGCGGGTGCTGGCGCATCCGTCGGTGCGGGTCGCGCAGAAGGCCGACGACCTCGCCGAGCACACCGTCGTCATCGCGACCGCGGCGAAGTGGGCGACGCTGTCGGACGGCTCGTGGCCGTGGGCGATCGTAGACGAGGCGTACCAGATGCGCTCCGACATGCTGCTGCGCATCGCCGGGCGGTTCGAGCGCGCCCTGTTCGTGGGCGACCCCGGGCAGCTCGACCCGTTCTCCACCGTCGAGGTCGAACGCTGGGCCGGGCTGGCGTGGGACCCGATGCGCAGCGCCGTCTCCGTCCTGCTCGCGCACAACCCGGACCTGCCCGTCCACCGGCTGCCGGTGTCGTGGCGGCTCCCGGCGTCCGCCGCGCCCGTCGTGTCCGACGCGTTCTACCCGTTCACCGGCTTCCGCGCCGGGACGGAGGACGGCGACCGCCGGCTGGAGTACGGCGCGCGCGGCATGGGCACCACCTACGACCACGCGCTGGAGGAGGCCGCGGCGACCGGATGGGCGCTGTACGAGCTGCCCGCCCGGCACACGCTGCGCACCGACGCCGAGGCCGTCCGCGCGACGGCGACGCTGGCCGTCCGGCTGCTGCAGCGGGGCCCGGTCGCGCACTCCGAGCTCGGCTCCAAGCCCGTGGACGCGACGCGCGTCGCGATCGGCGCCGCGCACCGCGACCAGGTCACCGCGATCCGCGCGGCGCTCGGCGAGCACGGCGCGGGCATCACCGTCGACACCGCCAACCGGCTGCAGGGACGCGAGTACGACGTCACCGTTATGCTGCACCCGCTGTCGGGCCGCCGCGACGCCACCGCGTTCCACCTGGAGTCGGGGCGGCTGTGCGTCCTGGCGTCGCGGCACCGGCACGCCTGCGTCGTGGTGGCGCGGGCGGGCATCCCCGAGCTGCTGGACGCCCACCCGTCCACCGAGCCCGTCCACCTCGGCGTGCCGGTCAAGTTCCCGGACGGGTGGGAGGCGAACCAGTCGGTCCTCGCCCACCTGGCCCGGCACCGGGTCGCCGCGGACTGAGGACCGGCGGCTACGCGGGCCCGGCGGTGGCGGCCCAGCGGCCGCTGTGCCGGGTGATCGTGATCGGGTGGTCGAAGCAGGCGCTGACCAGCTCGGTCGTCAGCACCTCGTCCGCCGGCCCCGACGCCAGGACCTGGCCCTCGCGCAGCAGCAGCGCGTGGCTGGTGCTGGTCGGCAGCTCCTCGAGGTGGTGCGTGACCAGGACCGTCGTCAGGTCCGGGCGCTCGCTCCGCAGCTGGTCGATGCTCGCCAGCAGCCGCTCGCGCGCGGCGACGTCCAGGCCGGTGGCGGGCTCGTCGAGCAGCAGCAGCGGCGGGTCCGGCATCAGTGCCCGCGCGATCAGCGCGCGGCCCCGCTCCCCCTGCGACAGGTTCGGCCAGCGGGCGTCGGTGCGCGCCGTCAGCCCCATCAGCGCGATCAGCTCGTCGGCGCGGCGCAGCTCGTCCTCGCTCGGCGTCCAGCGCGGCACCAGCTCGATGGTGCCCGTCACGCCGGTCAGCACGATCTCCCGGACGGTCCGCGCCGACTCCAGCGGATGCCGCGGGTTGACCTGTCCGATCAGCTTCCGCAGCTCCTGCACGTCGACCCGGCCGAGCCGGCGGCCGAGGATCTCCGCGCTGCCGCGCGTCGGGTGCGTGTAGGCGCCGAGGATGCCGAGCAGCGTGCTCTTGCCGGCGCCGTTCGGCCCGATCAGCGCCCAGTGCTCGCCGCGGAGCACCGTCATGGTCACCCGGTCGAGCAGCAGGCGCCGGTCCCGGACGAGGTCGATCTTGTCGGCGTTGAGCACGATGTCGGTCTGGGCGGGCAGGGACAAGGGAACCTCCCTTTCGAAGGCTCGGCGGGGCGGGCTCGCGGAAGGAGCACCGGGACATGCGAGGAGGCGCGCGGGGTATGCGTCCGGAACACCGGGCCGGGATCGCCGGAGCGGCGGAAGATCTTCAACGTACCCGAACGATCGCGCCGCCGGGTACGAGGGAGCCCCCCGGCCGGATACTGTGAGACCGTGCCTCAGCGATCAGGGAGGGACATGGAGGAGATCGGCTTCATGTGCGCCCGCTGCGGCGGCGAGGTGCACGACGTCACCCACAACCGCGAGGGCTCGCTGGACGGGGTGGGATACCGGCACAACCGCCGGGTGGAGCCGTGGGACCACGAGCTGGAGCTCGCCGTCGGCGAACCGTCCCCGGGCGAGCCCGCGTGCGACTTCTGCGGCGCCGACGGGCCGACGTGGCTCTACTACCCCACGCTCGACCCCGAGGACACCGACATGTTCGAGGTCGAGCTGGACACCACGCACCTGTCCGACGACGACACCGCCGTCGCCGTGCTGAACATGCTCTACCCCTGGTACGCCTGCGACACCTGCTCGGTCCTGGTCGCCGACCGCCAGGTCGACGTGCTCATCTCCCGCGCCCTGGAGCGCACCCCCGTCCCCGAGGACGTCGACGTCGACGAGGACACCGTCCGGGCCCGCCTGCGCGGCTCCCTCTCGGTGTTCTTCACCACCCGCCCCGGCCGCCCCCAGCCGTCGCGCGCCGTCTAGAGCAGGGGCGACGGACCGCTCTGTCGGTGCCGCTCATTATGATCGGTGCCGTTTTCGTGCGGCGGATGTGATTGCGGGGGACCCAGTGATCATCGATAGGCGGTTCCACGGCCCGGACGGGTCGGGCAACGGGGGGTACACGGCGGGGCTGCTGGCGGGGCGGGTGCCGATCGACACGGTGACGGTGACGCTGCGGCAGCCGCCACCGCTGGACACCGAGCTGACGGTCACCGTGGAGGACGAGCGCGGGCACAGCGCGCGGATGTGGGACGGGGAGACGCTGGTCGCGGAGGCCCTCGCGGGGGCGATCGTGGTGCCGCCGGTGCCGCCGGTCCCGTTCGCGGAGGCGCGGGAGGCGGCCGAGAAGTTCCGGGCGATCGAGAACCACCCGTTCCCGCGCTGCTTCGTGTGCGGGCCGGAGCGCGAGCCCGGCGACGGGCTCCGGCTGGAGCCCGGGCACGTCGCCGATGACACCGTCGCGGCGCCGTGGGTGCCCGACCAGGTGCCCGAGCGGACGCTGGTGTGGGCGGCGCTGGACTGCCCAGGCGCCTGGTCGTTCGACGTGGCGGGCCGCCCGGCGGTGCTCGGCACGATGACCGCGCAGGTCACCGACGTGCCCGAGGCCGGTGAGGAGTGCGTGGTGATGGGCCTGGCGCGCAGCCGGGAGGGCCGCAAGATGCACGCGGCGACCGCGCTGTACGGCGCGGACGGGCGGCTGCTGGGCCGCGCCGAGCAGATCTGGATCGAGATCGACCCGGAGCGGTTCGGACGGTGACCGGCGGCGGGCGGCGGGCCGCGTGATCCGGCGCCGCCGCCCGCCAGACCGTTTCCGTTTTCGGTGCCGGAAATATGTCAGGCGACATGGTCCGGCACCAGGGTTACGCTGTTCAATCTGACTTTGCGCGACTGGAGGCGGGTCAGATGAGCGGAACGGTCTTACTTCTCCTCGGGGTGGCGGCGCTCGCGGTGTACACCGGCATGCACTGGGAGCGCGCCCGCCGCGCCGCGTCGGACATGCGGCTCAGCCGCCAGCGGGTCGCCGGCCTCCGGCGGACGGCGGTGCGCGAGCGCGGCCAGGCCACCATGATCGTCGCGGGGGCGGTCTTCGTGCTGGTGCTCGTCGTCAAGTACGGCTGAGCCGCCGGCGTCCGGCCGTCAGGGGCCGGTGAACAGCGGGTCCTCCCGGTCGGCTCCGTTCAGCGGGCGGCTCGGCAGGGGCGGCTCGCCCGCCGAGGGGCCGGCCATGGGGGACGGGGGGCCGCCGGCCGCGGGCGGCGGCAGCATGTGCCCGCCCGACTGCGACGCGCCGGGCGGCGGGCCGCCGTGGGTTCCGTTCGGCCCCTGCGCCCCGGGCGGGACGGGCGCGCCGAGCGGAGCGCCCGAGCCGGCGGGCGCCATCGGCGGCTGCGCGCCGCCCGGGGCGTTCGCGAAGCCCGGCGGCGGCACGGGGCTGCCGCCGGACAGCCGGCCGCCCGGCGGGATGTTCGACGACAAAGTGTTGTGGGTGAGCTGGTCGATCTGGCGGCGCGCGCGGTCGGCCTCGGCGCGCGCGGCGTCGCGCTCCTCGGCGAGCGCGGACAGCGCCGCCTGCTGCTCGGCGACCGACTGGGACAGCTGCCGCAGCTGCACCGCCTGGTCGTTGATCTTGGCGTTCAGCTCGTCGCGCTCGCCGGTGGCGGACTCGGCCCGCGCCTGGGCGGCGTCGCGCTCCTTGGCGGCGTCCTCGGCGCGGGCGTTGGCGCGCACGACCTCGGCCTCGGCCTCCGACTGGGCGCGCAGCGCGGCGGCGCGCTCCGCCTCGGCCTTGCTGGCGGCCTGCATGGCGTGCTGGCGCTGCGCCTCGGTATCGCGCATGGCGTTGCGCAGGTCCTCGGCGCCCTGCTTGGCGACCGCGGCCTCGACCCGCTGCGACTCGGCGGCGCCCTCGGCCTCGGCGAGCTTGGCGTGCAAGCCGACCAGCTCGGCGCGGGCGGCCTCCAGCGCGGCGAGCAGCTCGGTCTCGCGGGCGGCGATGCGGTCGCGCTCGCTCTCGGCGGCGAGCTTCGCCGTCATCGACTGCTGCGCGATCTGGTGCGCCTCCTCCCACGCCTGCTGCGCGGCGTCGCGCTTGGCGGTCGCGAGCCGGGCCTCCTCGCGGGCCTCGGCGGCGTCCTTCTCGGCCTCGTCGGCGCGGCCGCGCGCGGACGACGCCTCCTGCCACGCCTCCTCCGCCTTGCGCTGCGAGGCGTCCCGCTCGCTCTGCGCGATGGCGAGCTCGCGGGCGGCCTCGGCCCGCACCTCGGCGACCCGGCGCTCGACGCCGGCGACGCTCAGCTCGGAGGTCAGCGAGTCGGCGAGCAGGTCCGCGGCCTTCTCCAGCCGCTCGACCATCTCCCAGGTGGAGGCGACCTGGCCGGTGAGGCCGGGCGCGTCCCGGCCCCGCTCGCGGCGGTCGCGGGCCTCGCGGGCGCACGCGCCCTCGTTGTCCTGGCAGTACCGGACGGCGCGGACGGCGCCGACCGGCTGCGGGACCGGCCGCCCGCAGTTCGCGCACGGCCAGACCGTGACGGGGTCGCCCATCCGCGCGACCGCCGTCTCGGCTCCGCCGGTGCCCGTGACGTCGCCGCGCGGCTCCGGCGGGCCCTGCTGCGAGCCTTGCTGCGGCGTGCCCTGCCGCGGGGCCCCCTGCTGCCCTGGCGAGCCCTGCCCGCCGCCCTCGTCGCGCTTCGCGGACGCGGCGTCCTGCGAACCCTCGGAGACCGCGCCCTGGGGAGCCGCGGCCGTCCCCTCGGGGCCGCTATTGTCGCGCTCTTCGCTGTTAGGCATGGAATGAACCATACGCACTAGTACACGGTACTGCAGTGACTTGCGAGGTAGATGTGGGACCAGCCACGTCGTCGCGAAGTGAGTAGACCGGCGGCGTCACCGCGCCGCGAACCGGTCGGTCGCCTCGATGAGCCGGTCCAGGGTGCCGGGTTCGGAACCGCCGTGCCCCGCGTCCTCGACGATGTGGAACTCCGCCTCGGGCCACGCGAGGTGCAGGTCCCACGCCTGGTCCGGCGGCGTCTTCATGTCGTAGCGGCCGTTGACGATGACGGCGGGGACGTGCCGGATCCGGTCGATGCCCGCCAGCAGGCCGCCCTCGGGCAGGAATCCGCCGGCGGCGATGTAGTGGTGGGTGATGCGGGCGAACGCGAGGACCGTGGCGTCGTCGAGGTCCGGGGGCGGGAGGGGCAGCAGCGTGTTCGCGCACAGCTCCCACCCCATCCACGCGCGTGCCGCCGGCAGGTGGACGGCCGGGTCCGGGTCCTCGATGCGGCGGCCGTAGGCGGCGACGAGGTCGTCCCGCTCGTCCGGCGGGATCGCGTCGCGGAACGCGGCCCACTCGGCCGGGAACAGGTGGGCGGCGCCACCCGGGGTGAACCCCCACGCCTCGTCGGACGGGCGGACGAGGTAGATCCCGCGCAGCACCATCTCCGTCACGCGCTCGGGATGGGCCTGCGCGTAGGCGAGCGCGAGGGTGCTCCCCCAGCTGCCGCCGAACACCAGCCAGCGGTCGATCGCCAGGTGCTCGCGGAGCCGCTCGATGTCGGCGACCAGGTGCGGCGTCGTGTTGTCAGCCAGCGGGACGCGGGGGTCGCCGGCGTGCGGGCGGCTGCGGCCGCAGTTGCGCTGGTCGAACAGCACGATCCGGTACGCGGCGGGGTCGAAGAAGCGCCGGAACGGGGGCACCACGCCGCCGCCGGGCCCGCCGTGCAGGAACACCGCGGGCTTGCCGTCCGGGTTCCCGCAGGTCTCCCAGTGGATCCGGTTCCCGTCGCCGACGTCCAGCAGGCCGGAGTCGTAGGGCTCGATCGGCGGGTAGAACTCCCTCAATCCCATGATCCCAGTCATACACGACGATTGATCATGTCGTGTCCCGGCTCGGACGCCCCGGCCGGCCGGCCGGGGCTCAGAGCTGGGCCATCGCCTTGCGGATGCGCTTGTCGGACACGGGGAACCGGGTGCCGAGCTGCTGGGCGAACAGGCTCACCCGCAGTTCCTCGAGCATCCAGCGGATCTGCCGGGCCGGCTCCTCGTCGCGGCGGGACGGGTGCAGCCGGCGGAGCGCCTGCTCGTACTCCTGCGCCAGCACGTCGACCTGGTGGGCGAGCATCCGGTCGCGTCCCGGGTTCTCGGGCAGCTTGTCCAGCCGGACCTGCAGCGCGCGCAGGTAGCGGGGCAGGTCCGCGAGCCGCGCCCAGCCCGTCTCGGTGACGAACCCGGGGTGGACCAGCCTCGCCAGGTGCCCGCGGATGTCGGTCAGCGCCGGGACGAGGGTGAGGCTGGTGGTGCCGCGCAGCCGCCGGTCCAGCTCGTGCGACTCGGCGAGGATCCGCTCGACCAGCCCGACGACCTGGGCGGTGGCGTCGTGCAGGTCGGCGCGGACGCGGTCGTAGAGCGCGCGGAACCCGTCCTCGTCCCACGCGGGCCCGCCCGCCTCCGCGATGAGCCGGTCGGCGGCGGCGGTGACGCAGTCGTCGAACAGCGCCGCGACGGACCCGTGCGGGTTGTGGCTGAGCGCCAGCTTGCCCTTGTTGGTGAGCCGGCCCTGGATGAGCTTCACCGGCGACGGCGCGTTCAGCAGGATGAGGCGGCGGGTGCCGAGCCACATGGCGCGGCGCTGCTCGGCCTCCGTCTCGTACATGCGGACGGCGACGCTCGCGCCCTCGTCGGTCAGCGCGGGGTACGCCTTGACGTCGTAGCCGGCCTGCTTCTGCTCGTAGGTGCGGGGCAGCTCGCCGATCGTCCACTCGGTGAGGCCGGAGCGCTCGACGCCCGACGCCGCTTTGGACAGCGTCCCGCGCACCTTGCCGGCGAGCCGGCGTTTCAGCTCGTCGAGGTCGGTGCCCTCGCCGAGGGTGCGCTTGCGGTCGTCGACGACGCGGAACGTGATCCGCAGGTGCGCGGGCAGCCGCGCCGGGTCCCACGCCTCCCGCGCGACGGGCACGCCGGTCATCGCGGTCAGCTCGCGCTCCAGCGCGTCCAGCAGCGGCTCGGTGCGCGGCGCGACGCGGTCGAGGACCTTGCGGGCGTAGTCGGGCGCCGGGACGAAGTTGACGCGCAGCTGCTTCGGCAGCGACCGGATCAGCTCGGTGACCAGCTCGGTGCGCAGGCCGGGAACCTGCCACTCGAACCCGTCCGGCCGGACCTGGTTCAGCACCTGGACGGGGACGTGCACGGTCACGCCGTCGGCGTCGGTGCCCGGCTCGAACTGGTAGGTCAGCCGCAGCCGCAGCGGCCCCTGCTTCCACGAGTCCGGGTAGTCGGCCTCGCTGACGCCGCCGGCCGTCTCGTTGATGAGCATCGACTTCTCGAACCCGAGCAGGTCGGGGTCCGAGCGCCGCGCCTTCTTCCACCACGCGTCGAAGTGCCGCCCGGAGACGACGTCCTCGGGGATCCGCTCGTCGTAGAAGTCGAAGAGCGTCTCGTCGTCCACGAGAATGTCGCGGCGGCGGGCGCGGTGCTCCAGTTCCTCCACCTCGTCGAGCAGGGCCCGGTTGTCGTGGAAGAACTGGTGGTGGGTCTCCCAGTCGCCCTCGACGAGCGCGTGCCGGATGAACAGCTCGCGGGACAGCGCCGGGTCGATGGAGCCGTAGTTGACGCGCCGGTCAGCGACGATCGGCACCCCGTACAGGGTGACCTTCTCGTGCGCCATGACGGCCGCCTGCTTCTTCGACCAGTGCGGCTCGCTGTAGTTGCGCTTGACGAGGTGCTCCGCCAGCGGCTCGATCCAGTCCGGCTCGATCTTCGCGTTGATGCGGCCCCAGAGCCGGGACGTCTCGACCAGCTCCGCCGACATCACCCAGCGCGGCGGCTTCTTGAACAGCGCGGACCCCGGGAACACGGCGAACTTCGCGCCGCGCGCCCCGAGGTACTCCTGCCCGCGCCGCGGCTTGTCCTTGTCCTTCTTGTCGGTGTCGACGAGGCCGATGTGGGAGAGGAGGCCGGCGAGGAGCGAGACGTGGATGCGGTCGGGCGGCGCGTCGGCGGTGTTGAGCGTGACGCCCAGCGACTTCGCGACCTGCTTCAGCTGGCCGTGCAGGTCCTGCCACTCGCGGACGCGCAGGAAGTGCAGGAACTCGTTCTTGCACATGCGGCGGAACGCGCTGCCCGACAGCTCCTGCTGCTGCTCGCGCAGGTAGTTCCACAGGTTCAGGTACGCCAGGAAGTCCGACGTCGGGTCCGCGAACCGGCGGTGCCTGTCGTCGGCGGCCTGCTGGTGCTCGGCGGGACGCTCGCGCGGGTCCTGGATCGACAGCGCGGCGGCGATGATCAGCACCTCGCGGACGCACCCGTTGCGGTCGGCCTCCAGCACCATGCGGGCGAGCCGCGGGTCGACGGGCAGCTGCGCGAGCCGGCGGCCGAGCGGGGTGAGCCGCTTGCGCGGGTCCTTCTCGGCCGGGTCGATGGCGCCGAGCTCGTGCAGCAGGTCGACGCCCGCCTTGACGTTGCGGCGGTCCGGCGGCTCGACGAACGGGAACGCGGCGATGTCGCCGAGGCCGAGCGCGGTCATCTGCAGGATGACCGACGCGAGGTTGGTGCGCAGGATCTCCGGGTCGGTGAACTCGGGGCGGGACTCGAAGTCCTCCTCGGAGTACAGCCGGATGCAGACGCCCTCGGACACGCGCCCGCAGCGCCCCTTGCGCTGGTTCGCCGACGCCTGCGAGACCGGCTCGATCGGGAGCCGCTGCACCTTCAGCCGGTGGCTGTAGCGGGAGATGCGGGCGGTGCCCGGGTCGACGACGTACTTGATGCCCGGGACGGTCAGCGACGTCTCGGCGACGTTCGTCGCGAGCACGACGCGCCGCCCGCGATGCGCCTGGAACACCCGGTGCTGCTCGGCGGCCGACAGCCGCGCGTACAGCGGCAGCACCTCGGTCGCGCTCTTGGTGCGGGTGAAGTGCTTGGTGAGCGCGTCGGCGGTGTCGCGGATCTCCCGCTCGCCGCTGAGGAACACCAGCACGTCGCCGGGCGCCTCGCGGCCCAGCTCGTCGACCGCGTCGATGATCGCCTGGATCTGGTCGCGGTCGGGGTCGGCGGACGGGTCGTCCGGGTCGGAGACGGGCCGGTACCGCACCTCCACCGGGTACGTCCGGCCGGACACCTCGACGATCGGGGCGTCGCCGAAGTGCCGGGAGAACCGCTCGGGGTCGATCGTCGCCGAGGTGATGATCACCTTCAGGTCGGGCCGCCGCGGCAGGATCTCCTTGACGTAGCCGAGCAGGAAGTCGATGTTCAGGCTGCGCTCGTGCGCCTCGTCGATGATCAGCGTGTCGTACTGGCGCAGCAGCCGGTCGGTCTGGATCTCGGCGAGCAGGATGCCGTCGGTCATCAGCTTCACGAGCGTGTCGTCGCTGGACCTGTCGGTGAAGCGGACCTTGTAGCCGACGGTGTCGCCGAGCTCGGTGCCGAGCTCCTCGGCGATCCGGTCGGCGACGGTGCGGGCGGCGAGCCGGCGCGGCTGGGTGTGGCCGATGGAGCCGAGCACGCCCCGGCCGAGCTCCAGGCAGATCTTCGGGATCTGGGTGGTCTTGCCGGACCCGGTCTCCCCCGCGACGATCACGACCTGGTGGTCGCGGACGGCGGCGAGGATGTCGTCCTTCTTCTGCGCGACCGGCAGCTCCGCCGGGTAGGTGATCGCGGGCACGGCGAGGCGCCGCCGCTCGACCCGCCGCTCGGCGGCCTCGACCTCGGCGGCGATCTCCTCGGCCACCTTCGCGCGCCGCGCCGCGTCCCGCATCTTCTGGGTGCCGTCGATGCGGCGGCGGAGCCGGTGCTGGTCGCGCAGCATCAGCTCGGGCAGGCGCGCGCGCAGGTCGGCGAGCGGCGATCTCACAGGCGTCCTCATAACCGTCGACAAGGATAGGGTTCCAGGCCGGCAGGCCCCGCTCACCCCTCAAACCTTCGCACCGTAGCCGGAACCACCCGCGCCGGGCGATCCATTTTCCGTCGGGCGCCCCGGTTACAACACCCGACGCCCCGCCCGGCATTCCGCGCGGGTCAGGAGGCCCGGCCGGCCTTCTCGTGGGGCGTCCGCGGGACGAGGCGCAGCGCGAGGCCCGGGCAGATCGCGACGGCGCGCCGCGCGTCGGCCTCCAGCCGGGCCGGGATGGGCTCGGTGGGGATCACGGGGTAGTTGTACTCGTCCATCCGGACGGTGCCGCGCAGCACGTCGGCGCACAGGCCGTGGCCGTCGCAGCGGCTCCAGTCGACCTCCAGCCGCAGCTCGGCCGCCTCGGCCTCGGCGGGCAGCACCCCGAGAGTGGGCCGCCCGCAGCCGCCGTCGGAGGCGTGCCGGGCGACGTCGGCGGCGAAGACCTCCAGCGCGGACAGCACGAACCGGGCGGTGCCGTCGGGGTGGGCGCACGCGCCGCGGCCGTCGACCATCCCGACGGTGCGGCGGACGGCCTCGGCGGCGGACGCGACGCCCCGCCCGGCGGCGATGTCGGCGAGCGCGCCCGCGATGTCGGGCAGCCCGAGCCGGCACGGCCCGCACTGCCCGGCCGACTCGGCGGCCAGGTATCCGGCGACGCGCGCGCACTCGCCGAGCGGGCAGGTGCCCCGGCCGACCGGCATGACGATCCCGGCGCCGAGCGCGCCGCCCGCCGCCGCGAGCCCGGCGCGCGACACCCCGGTGCGGGTCGCGACCTCGCCCTTCAGCCAGGCGCCGTGGTACCCGCCGACCAGCACGCCCTCGCCCGCCCGCGCGCCGCACAGGTCGAGCAGGTGGCCGAGCGGCGCCCCGGCGGGCGTCTCCACCACGGCCGGGAAGCGCGCCGAGCCGGTCACGGTCAGCAGCACCGTGCCGGGCTCGTCCGGCGTCCCGATCCTGCGGTACCCGGCCGGGCCGAGCCCGGCGAGGACGGCGAGCTGGGCGTAGGTCTCGGCATTGGACAGCAGCGTGGGCAGGCCGTCCACGCCGCGGGTCGAGGCGCGCCCCTTGCGGCCGGGCGGGATCGGTCGCTTGCCGTTGATGCCGCGCACCAGCGCGCCGCTCTCGCCGGTGACGAACCGCTCCGGCAGCAGCGCGACGCGGGCCCGGCCGCCGAGGTCGCGCTCGGCGATCGCGTCCCGCACCGACCCGGCGGCCGCCTCGTCCGTCACGGCGACGATGATCTCCAGCGAGCCGAGCGCGGTCGCGGCGAGCGCGGCGCCGTCCAGGATCAGGTGCGGCGCGCCGCGCAGCAGCGCCTTGTCCTTGGCGCTGCCGGGCTCGCCCTCGGTGCCGTTGACGACCACGATCGTCCGCTTGCCGCGCCGGACGGCGCTGTCGGCGGTCGCCCGCACCTTGCGCGCGAACGGGAAAGCGGCGCCGCCCCGGCCGTGCAGCCGCCCCGCCTCGCACAGCGCGACGAGCTGGTCGGTGGTGAGGGGCCGCGGGTCGGGGTGCAGGGCGCGGTGGGCGTCCCAGTCGAGGCGTCCGCCGTCGGCGAGTCCCTTGGTGAGGCGCGGCGGGCCGACGTGCCGGACGGCGAGCGCGGTCACGGCGTCCTCCTCTCGCGGGGCCGCAGGACGGGACGGGCGGCGAGCGCGAGCGCGACCCCGGCCACGCACAGCAGGTAGCCGGCCGTCACCCACACGGCGGGGGCGCGGCCGGAGGTGAGGCCGTGCCAGATCCCGAGCGGCCAGGCCGCGTACGCGGTGAGATGCGTGGCCCGCCAGGCCCACGGGTGCTTGGTGCCGGCGAAGCGGCCCCGCGCGATCCCGCCGGCCACGGCGAGGAGCAGCAGGTAGAAGGCGATCACGCCGATGTCGTAGTCGGCGGCGTGCCGGCCGGGCAGCGGCAGGACCGCCTGGGCGATCCCGACCCGGTGCTCGGCGAGCTGCGAGGCGATGTGCACGGCCAGCATCGCGACGGCGAGGAAGGCGGTGGCCCGGTGCACCGCCTGGGCCCGCAGCCGGTGCCGGGAGGCGAGGATCGCGCGGTCGGTGGCCAGCAGCCCGATCATGACCGTCAGCGACAGCGCGACCAGCGCGAAGACCCCGCAGTAGAAGTCGAGGAACCGGCCGACCGGCCGCAGCACGGGCGACGCCGCCCCGGTCTCGGCGCCGAGGCCGAGGAGGGCTCCCGCCACGACGGCCGCGGCCGCCCCGGCGGCGATGCGGCCCCGGTGCGCGCCTCCCCTTCGCCGCGGGGACGCGACCGCCGGCGCCGGGTCGGGCCCGGGCCGCCCACCTGGCCCGCGCGGGGCCGGTACGGCGCCGGGCCGGCCGCCCGGCCCGGCGAGGAACGCGCCCGTCATCTCGTGGGCGGGGCCGCGGCGCGGCGCGTCCCCTGGCGGCGGACCCTCAGGAGCCATGGCGGCACCCCCTGCCTTTCGCGTCGTCCGGGGAAATCCCCTGGCAACTACGACGCGTGATCACCCCATACCGGTTCGGTGACACGACCGTCCCCCGTCCCCCGCCGTTATCCGGAATGGTGGCAGGTCAGGACGGTTTCACGGGGTTCGCGACCGGAACCGGCCGCGCCCGGCGGCGGCCGGGCGCGGGCGAGGGGGTCAGCCGGCGCCGTAGACGGGCTCGGGTGCCGGCGCCTTGGCGAGCAGGCCGGTGACGACGTCGCCGACCTCGGCCGGGTCCCAGCGGGCGCCCTTGTCGGCGGTGGGGCCGTGCCGGAAGGCGTCCATCACGCAGATCTTGCCGCCCTCGGCCTCGAAGACGCGGCCGGTGACGTCCTTGGACTGCGCGGAGCCCAGCCACACCACCAGCGGCGACACGTTCTCCGGCGCCATCGCGTCGAACTCGCCCTCGGCGGGCGCGGCCATCGTCTGCGCGAAGACCTCCTCCGTCATCCGGGTGCGGGCGGCGGGCGCGATCGCGTTGACGTTCACCCCGTACCGGCCGAGCTCGGCGGACGCGACGAGCGTGAGCCCGACGATGCCGGCCTTCGCGGCGGAGTAGTTGCCCTGGCCGACGCTGCCGAGCAGGCCCGCGCCGGACGAGGTGTTGATCACGCGGGCGTCGACCGGGCGGCCCGCCTTGCTCTCGGCCCGCCAGTACTGCCCGGCGTGCTTGAGCGGCAGGAAGTGGCCCTTGAGGTGGACGCGCATCACCGCGTCCCACTCGTCCTCGGACAGGTTGATCAGCATCCGGTCGCGCAGGAACCCGGCGTTGTTGACGAGGGTGTCGAGGCGGCCGAAGGTGTCCACGGCGGTGGCGACGAGCGCGGCGGCGCCGGCGTCGGTGGCGATGTCGTCGGTGTTGGCGACTGCGCGCCCGCCGAGCGCCTCGATCTCCTTGACGACGTCCTGGGCGGGGCCGCCGGAGGCGTCGCCGGTGCCGTCGCGGGCCACGCCGAGGTCGTTGACCACGACCAGGGCGCCCTGCCGGGCGAACTCCAGCGCGTGCGCGCGGCCGAGCCCGCGCCCGGCTCCGGTGACGGCGACCACGCGGTCCTTGCAGATCATCGCGACTCCTCCTTGTTCACGGTGGCGGCGTCCAGGAACGCGGGGCGCTCTCCCCCGCCGTGCATCAGCATCTGCGACCCGGTGATGTAGGACGCGAGGTCGGAGGCGAGGTAGACGCAGGCGGCGCCGACCTCGAACGGGTCGCCGAGGCGGCCCATCGGGACGGTCCGCGCGACGGCCTGCACGCCCGCCTCGTCGCCGTAGTGCAGGTGCGCCAGCTCGGTGCGGATCATGCCGAGGATCAGCGTGTTGACCCGCACCCGCGGCGCCCACTCGACGGCGAGTGACTGGGTGAGGCTGTGCAGCCCGGCCTTGGCGGCGCCGTAGGGCGCGGTGCCCGGCGACGGCCGGACCCCGCTGACGCTGCCGATGTTGATCACCGAGCCGCCGTCCGGCATCAGCGGGCGCAGTGCGCGCGCCATGATGAGCGGCGCGGTCAGGTTCAGTTCCAGGATCTTCAGGTGGGTGCGCAGCGGGCCGTCGGTGAGCGGCAGGAACGGCCCGCCGCCCGCGTTGTTGACCAGCACGTCCACCCGGTCGAGCCCGGCGGCGAACGCCTCCACGGCGTCGCCGTCGCGCACGTCCAGGGAGGCGAACGAGGCCGTGCGGCCGCCGGCCTCGGGCAGCGCGTCCGGCTCGCGCCGGGCCACCGCGATCACGTCGGCGCCCGCCTCCAGGAAGGCGCGGCTGATCCCCGCGCCGACACCGCGCACGCCCCCGGTGACCACGACGGTCCTTCCCGCCAGGTCCAGCGTCAGTGACATCCCGCCTCCTCCGAGCCCCTCTGCTACGGTCTGTTCTAACAAATGTTTGGTGGAAAGGTAGCGCATGGGAGTCTCCACCACGACCCTGGACGGGGTCGCCGAGATCGTCGTGGACGCGCCGCCGGTCAACGCCCTGACCGTCGCGGGCTGGTACGAGCTGGCCGACGCGGTGCTCGCGGCCGGCCGCGACCCGCAGGTCGGCGCCGTCGTGCTCCGGGCCGAGGGCCGGGGCTTCAACGCGGGCGTCGACATCAAGGAGATGCAGCGGACCGAGGGCCACACCGCGCTGGTGGGGGCCAACCGGGGCTGCTTCGCGGCGTTCGCCGCCGTCTACGACTGCGAGGTGCCGGTCGTCGCCGCGGTGCACGGCTTCTGCCTCGGCGGCGGGATCGGCCTCGCGGGCAACGCCGACATCGTCGTCGCGTCCGACGACGCCTTCTTCGGCCTGCCCGAGGTCGACCGGGGCGCGCTCGGCGCCGCGACGCACCTGGCCCGGCTCGTCCCGCAGCACCTGATGCGCGCGATGGTCTACACGTGCCGCACCGTGACCGCGGCCGAGCTGCACCACCACGGCTCGGTGCTGGAGGTCGTCCCGAAGGACGAGCTGCGCGCCAAGGCGCTGGAGGTCGCCGGGAACATCGCGGCGAAGGACAAGTACGTGATCCGGCGCGCCAAGGAGTCGCTGAACGGCATCGACCCGGTCGACGTCCGCCGCAGCTACCGCTACGAGCAGGGCTTCACGTTCGAGCTGAACCTCATGGGCGCGGGCGACGAGCACCGCGACGCCTTCGTGGCCAAGGGGGCGAAGTGAGCAAGGTACTGACCATCGACGAGGTCGTCGGGTCGCTGGAGAGCGGCATGACGGTCGGGATCGGCGGCTGGGGCTCGCGGCGCAAGCCGATGGCGCTCGTCCGGGCGCTGTGCCGCTCCGACGTCACCGACCTGACCGTGATCACCTACGGCGGGCCGGACGTCGGGCTGCTGTGCGCGGCGGGCAAGGTCCGCCGCCTCGTCACCGCGTTCGTGACCATGGACTCGATCCCGCTGGAGCCGCACTTCCGGCAGGCGCGCCAGACCGGGGCGATCGAGCTGACCGAGTACGACGAGGGCATGTTCATGTTCGGGCTGTACGCGGCGGCGCACCGGCTGCCGTTCCTGCCCACCCCCGTCGGGCTCGGCTCGGACGTGATGCGCGTCAACCCGGAGCTGAAGACGATCCGGTCGCCGTACGAGGACGGCCAGGAGCTCGTCGCCGTCCCGGCCCTGACCATGGACGTGTCGCTGATCCACATGAACCGGGCGGACGCGCGCGGCAACGCCCAGTACCTCGGCGCCGACCCGTACATGGACGACCTGTTCGCCAAGGCCGCGGACCGGACGTACGTCTCCTGCGAGCGGCTGGTCGACACCGCCGACTTCGCCAAGGAGGGCCCGCCGCAGTCGATGCTGATCAGCCGGGCGCAGGTGACGGGCGTGGTGGAGACCCCGAACGGGGCGCACTTCACCGACTGCGAGCCCGACCACCGGCGCGACGAGGCGTTCCAGAAGCTGTACGCGAAGTCGGCGGCCGACCCGGAGGCGTGGGCGGCGTTCCGCGACCGGTTCCTGTCCGGCGACGAGGCCGCCTATCAGGACGCCGTCCGGACCTGGCAGGAGGAATCCCGATGAGCGATGTGACGAGGGCGGAGGTCTGCGCGGTCGCCTGCGCGGAGCTGTTCCGCGGCGACGGCGAGATCGTCGCGGCGGCGGTCGCCGGGTTCGTGCCGATGCTGGGCTCGCGGCTCGCGCGGGCCACGTTCGAGCCGGACCTGCTGACGACCGACGGCGGGCCGACGCTGAGCGCCGAGCCCGTCCCGCTGGGCCGCACGGCCGAGGTGGCGGAGGGCTGGCTGCCGTTCCGCGACCACCTGTGGCTGGTGCTGAACGCGCGGCGGCACGTGGTGATGGGGCCGTCGCAGATCGACCGGTACGGCAACACCAACATCTCGTGCATCGGCGACTGGGAGCGGCCGACCCGGCAGCTCCTCGGGTCGCGCGGCGGGCCGGGCAACACGCTGCTGAACCCGACGAGCTACTGGGTGCCGAAGCACTCGACGCGGGTGTTCACCGACAAGGTCGACTTCGTCAGCGGCGTCGGCTGGGACCGGGGCGCGCACGAGATCCGCGCCGTGGTGAGCAACCTGGCGGTGCTGGACTTCGACACCCCCGACCACCGGATGCGGCTCCGCTCGGTGCACCCCGGCGTGACCGTCGACGACGTCGTGGCCGCGACCGGGTTCGAGCTGGCCGTCCCGGACGAGGTGCCGCAGACGCGCCTTCCGGACGACGAGGAGCTGCGGGTCATGCGCGAGGTGCTGGACCCGAAGGGCCTGCGCGAGCGGGAGGTCCCGGCCTGATGGAGCAGCGGCTCGACACCCCGCTGACCCGGCTGGCGGGCGTGCGGCACCCGGTCGTCCAGACCGGCATGGGCTGGGTGGCCGGCCCGCGCCTGGTCACCGCCGTGGCGAACGCGGGCGGCCTCGGGATCCTGGCATCGGCGACGATGACGCTCGACCAGCTCGCGGACGCGATCCACGAGGTCAAGGACCGCACGGACGCGCCGTTCGGGGTCAACCTGCGGGCCGACGCCGGGGACGCGGGCGACCGCATCGACCTCCTCATCAAGGAGGGCGTGAAGGTCGCCTCGTTCGCGCTCGCGCCGAAGAAGGAGCTGATCGCCAAGCTCAAGGACGCGGGCCTCGTGGTGATCCCGTCGGTGGGCGCGCGGCGGCACGCGGAGAAGGTCGCGGGCTGGGGCGCGGACGCGGTGCTGGTGCAGGGCGGCGAGGGCGGCGGGCACACCGGCGCCGTCGCCACCACGCTGCTGCTCCCGCAGGTCGTGGACGCGGTCGACATCCCGGTGATCGCGGCCGGCGGCTTCTTCGACGGGCGCGGGCTCGCCGCCGCGCTGTCCTACGGGGCGGCGGGCGTGGCGATGGGCACCCGGTTCCTGCTGACCTCCGACAGCTCGGTGCCGGACGCGGTCAAGCAGGTCTACCTCAAGACCGGCGAGACGGTCGTGACCCGCCAGGTCGACGGGATGCCGCACCGGGTGCTGCGCAGCGAGCTGGTCGACGAACTGGAGTCGGCCGGGCGGATCAGCGGCCTGGTCCGGGCGCTGCGCAACGGCGCCCGGTTCAAGAAGCTGTCCGGGATGTCGTGGCGCGCGATGCTCGCCGACGGGAAAGCGATGAAGCACGGCAAGGACCTGTCCTGGTCACAGGTCCTCATGGCGGCCAACACCCCGATGCTGCTCAAGGCGGCGATGGTCGACGGCCGTCCCGATCTCGGCGTGATGGCGTCGGGCCAGGTCGTCGGGGTCATCGACGACCTGCCGAGCTGCGCGCGGCTGATCGACGGGATCGTGGCGCAGGCCGTCGAGGCCATCGCCGCGCAGCAGTCGCTGCTGGTGCGCTAGCTAGGCGCTCCCGAGGCCGCGCAGCACGGCCGCCAGTCCCCCGCGGAACTCCTCGTCGGGGCCGATCCGGCGGGCGTGCCGCGCGGTCTCGGCCATGTTCGGGAACTCGTCCTCGGGGAGCGCGGCGATGACGAGGGTCCCCTCCCCCTCCAGCGGGCCCAGGTGCTCCAACTGGATCGCGCCGATGATGTAGGCGATCACCGCCCGCAGCGCGATGGCCGCCCGGGGCCCGGTGATCCCGGCGTCGCGCAGGATGCCCGCGACGGTCTCCCCCCAGCACAGCGAGCCGGCCGAGTCGTGCCGGTGCGTGAGCGTCAGCGGCATGATCGCCGCGTGCGCGCCGAACGCGTCCCGCAGCCGCAGCGCCATGGTCTCGATCCTCTTCTCCCACGGCCCGGCGGGCGGCGGCGCGGGATCGACCTCGGCGTAGACCAGGTCGATGACGAGGCCTTCCAGTTCCTCGCGGTCCCGGACGTACCGGTACAGCGCCATGGTGCTGAGCTTGAGCTCCTTGGCGACGGCGCGCATGGACAGCCCGGCGAGGCCGTCCCGGTCGATGACGGCGAGCGCCGCGGCGGCGACCTGGTCCTGGGTGAGCGAGCGGGGTCGAGGCATGGCACTTGACAGCGTACGGCATACGCTTACGATCGTAGGTGTACGCCATACGCTTAAAGGAGCGACGCATGCGCCTGGCCCCAGGATCCGACGTCCCGGCCCGCGAGCTGACCCCGGTCGGCGGCCCGCCGGTCCCCGTCCCCGACCCCGCCCACCTCGTCCACCTGCAGTTCCGCCGGTTCGCGGGCTGCCCGATCTGCAACCTGCACCTGCGCTCGTTCGTCGTCCGGCACGCCGAGATCGAGGCCGCCGGCATCCGCGAGATCGTGGTGTTCCACTCCCCCGACGAGGAGCTGCGCGAGCACGTCACCGGCCTGCCGTTCCCCGTCGTCGGCGACCCCTCGAAGAGGCTGTACGCCGAGTTCGGCGTCGAGTCCGCGCGCCGGGCGCTGCTCGACCCGCGCGTGTGGGGCCCGCTGCTGTGGGCCGTGATCACCGGGACCTGGCAGGTGATCCGGGGCCGCGAGCACCTGCCGTCGTCCAGCCCCGCCGGCGGCCGGCTGGGCCTGCCCGGCGACTTCCTGATCGGCGCGGACGGGCGCCTGGTCGCGGCGAAGTACGGCGAGCACGCCTACGACCAGTGGTCGGTCGACGAGCTGCTGGCCCTGGCCGCCGAGGCGCCCGCCCCGGCGCGGAAGGCATGACCGTGGAACCCGCCGACCGCGCCGCGGACGCCGCCCGCTACGAGGTGGTCAGCGGCGGGTACGACGCCGCCCTCTTCGCCGCCGCCGCCGTCCCGTCCACCGGGCGCGTGCTCGACATCGGCTGCGGCTACGGCGCGACCTCGCGGCGCGCCGCACGGCTCGCCGCGCGCGGGAGCGTCCTCGGCAACGACATCTCGGAGCCCCTCCTCGCCCAGGCCCGCGCGTTCGCCGACGACGAGGGCCTGGGCAACGTCGCGTTCGAGGCGGGCGACGCGCAGACGCATCCGTTCCCCGGCGGGGAGTTCGACGTCGCGATCAGCCGGTTCGGCATGATGTTCTTCCGCGACCCGGTGGCCGCCTTCGGCAACGTGCGCCGGGCCCTGAAGGCGGGCGGACGGCTGGTGTTCACGACCGTCGGCCCGCCCGGCGGCAACGACCTGCCGGGCATCGTCGCGGCCGCCATGCCCCCGGCGATGGCGGACGCGCCCCCTTCCGACGTGCACTCGCTGTCCCGGCCCGACCGGATCGCGGCCGTCCTCGGCGCCGCCGGGTTCACCGACGTCCGCTCCGAACCGGTCGAGACGTCGATCGTCCTCGGGCCGGACGCGGAGGCGGCCGCCTCGTTCGTCCTCGCCTGGAGCGCCTTCGGCGGCGCCCCGGACGAAGCCGCCGCCGGACGCGCGCGGGCCGCGCTGGCCGACGCGGCCCGCCCGTTCGAGACGCCCGGCGGCGTCCGGCTGCGGGGCACCGCGTGGCTGGTCACGGCGGTGTGAGCGTCAGCCGCGCACCGCGAGGACGAGCTTGCCGGTCGTGGCGCCCGACTCGATGCGCCGGTGCGCCTCCGCGGCCTGCTCCAGGGGCAGCTCCTCCACCTGCAGCCGCAGGTCACCGGAGGCCGCGGCGGCCACGGCGCGGCGCAGCGCCCGGCCCGCGTCCGCCGGGAACGCCGCCGAGAACGCGGCGAGGTTGAACCCCGACACGGACTTGTTGGTGAACCACAGCTCGTTCGCCGACACGCCCACGTCGTCCGCGCCGGACGCGTTGCCCATCACGATCATCCGGCCCATCGGGGCGAGGGCGTCGAGGCTGGTGCGGCGCGCCGGGCCGCCGACCATGTCCACCACGATGTCGAACCCGCGCCCGCCGGTGAGGTCCGCGACCCGGTCCGGCAGCTCGTCGCGGAGCACGACGTCGTCGTAGCCGAAACCGCGCGCCGTCTCGATCTTCGCCGGGCCGCCGACGGTGCCGGCCACCCGGCCCGCGCCGAGCTGCCGGGCCGCCTGGCCGAGCTGGCTGCCGACGCCGCCGGCGGCGGCGTGCACGAGCACGGTCTCGCCCGGCTCGATGCGCGCCGCCCGGTCCAGGACGAGGAACGCGGTCGTGCTGTTGGACGGGATCGCGGCGGCGACGTCCAGGCCCAGGTCGAGGCCGTCCAGCGGCGCGACCAGGTCCGCGGACGTCACGACGACCTCGGCGTAGCCGCCGCTGTCGACGATCGTCAGCGCGGCGACGGGCTGGCCGGGACGCAGCCCCTCGACGTCGGGCCCGACCGCGCGGACGTGCCCGGACACCTCGATCCCGGGGACGAACGGCAGCGGCACGTCCACGACGCCCCGCCGGTACAGCACCTCGGCGAAGTTGGCGCCCGCGTACGCGACGTCGATGGACACCTGCCCCGGTCCCGGCTCGGGGACCTTGATCTCGTCCACGCGCAGCACGTCGGCCTCGCCGAACGCGGGAATGGTGACGGCCTTCATCAGTAACGCCCTCCAACGGCCGCGGGGACGGCGTCCAGCTCGGCCAGGTCGGTCTCGGTGAGGTCGAGGTCGGCGGCCCCGGCGTTGTCGCGCAGGTACCGCTGCTTCTTCGTACCCGGGATCGGGATGACGTGCTCGCCCTGCGCGAGCGTCCAGGCGATGGCCACCTGCGCCGGGGTGGCGCCGTGCCGCTCGGCGACGGCCTTCACGACGTCGACGATCCGCAGGTTGGCCTTCAGCGCCTCCTCCTGGAAGCGCGGGTTGGCGCCACGGAAGTCGCCGTCCTCGAAGTCGGCGGCGGTGACGGTCCCGGTGAGGAACCCGCGGCCGAGCGGCGAGAACGGGACGAACGCCGCGCCGTTGGCGGCGCACCAGCCCACCACGTCGCCCGCGTCGCCCGCGCCGGAGACCGCACCGGAGACCGCGCCGGAGACCGCGCCGACGCCGTCGCCGGCGGCCTGCGTCCCCGGCTGCCCGAGCGCGTCGCGCGTCCACAGCGACAGCTCGGACTGGACCGCCGCGACCGGGTGGATCGCGTGCGCCTCGGCGGCCTGCGCCACGCTGACCTCCGAAAGGCCGAGCCGGCGCACCTTGCCCTCGGCGACCAGCTCCGCCATCGCGCCCCAGGTGTCGGCGAGCGGCACGTCCGGGTCGACGCGGTGCAGGTAGTAGAGGTCGATCACGTCGGTGTCCAGGCGGCGGAGGCTGTCCTCGGCGGACGCCTTGACGTGCTCCGGCCGCCCGTTCCGGACGATCTTCCGCGTGGCCAGCGACTCGACGACGAGGCCCGTCTTCGTGGCGAGCACGGCTTCGTCGCGGCGGCCGGCGAGGGCCCGCCCGACCAGCGTCTCGTTGTGGCCGTCGCCGTAGGGCTGCGCCGTGTCCAGGAACGTGACGCCCATGTCGAGCGCCTCCCGGATCAGCGCCACCGACGCGTCGTCGTCGCGCTCGGACTCGGTGTACGCCCAGCTCATGCCCATGCAGCCGAGGCCGACCGCGCCGACCGGCGTACCTGCGAAATCACGATTCCTCACGGCCGTTCCCTTCATCCGGTTCCTTCGGGAACGATCGTGCCGGACCGCCGGAGGGGCAGACAGACTCCGCTCATCCTGGGTCTGCCACCACCACCCTCGCGGGCGCGGGTCAGCTCGCCGCGGCCAGCCCGCGCCGCGCCATCAGCCTCTCCAGGCGCTCCAGGGTGCCGGTGCCGGGCCGCGGGTTCTGCAGCACGAGGTGGGTGCCGGGACGGTCGGCGAGCGGCAGCAGCGTCCCCTCGAAGACCATCTCGCCGGCCTCGGGATGGCGGACGCCCTTCACCGCCTGGATGGCCGAGCTGACCTCGTGCCGGGGCCACAGCTCGGCGAACTCCGGGCTGGCCGCGATCATGTCGTCGGCGATCCGGCCGAACTCCGGGTCGTCGGGGTAGCGGGCGGCGTCCGCGCGGAAGCGGGCGACGACGTCCGGCGCCGCCGCGGCCCATTCCATGTGCATCTCGCGGTAGCGGGCGTTGGTGAAGAACGACACCAGGCAGTTGTGGTCGGTGTCGCCGAACCCGAACACCGCGCGGGCCGCGTCGTTGATCGCGACGAAGTTCCAGTGCCGGTCCCGGACGTAGGCGGGCCGCGGCGACCACGCGTCCAGCACCCGCTGCAGCTCCGGCGTGATCGGGACGGCGGGACCGGCCTCGCGCCGCGGCGGGTTCAGCCCGGCCAGCAGGTACAGGTGCTCGCGCTCGGCGGCGTCGAGCCGGAGCGCGCGGGCGATGGCGTCCAGCACCTCGCCGGACACCTTGATGTCGCGTCCCTGCTCCAGCCACGTGTACCAGGACACGCCGACGCCGGCGAGCACGGCGACCTCCTCGCGCCGCAGGCCCGGCGTCCGGCGCCGGCCCGCGTCGGGCATGCCGACGTCGGCGGGCGTGAGCCGGGCGCGGCGGGTGCGCAGGAAGTCGCGCATCTCCTCGCGGCGGCGGTCGGGTGCGGAGGCGGGGGTCGTCCTGGCCATGCCGCCACGATATCCGGCGGCCGGGTCGTGGGCGGCGGGTCATGATCGTCGGGGGCGGCGGCGGGTCCCCGGGACCCGGCTCTAGGCTGGCCACGTGATCGGCTCGGGGACGGCGGCGGCGCGCTGGGCGCGCGGCGGCTTCCTCGCCGCCGCCTGCGCGCTGCTCTCGCTCGCCGGCCACGTCGTGGGCGGCGCCTGCTGCCTGCCGCCGCTCCCGGCGATCCTCGCCGCGGGCGGGGTGGTGGGCGCGCTGTGCGTCGGGCTCGCCGGGCGGATGATGTCGTTCCGGCGGATCCTGGCCGTCGTCGGGTGGGCGCAGGTCGCCTTCCACCTCGCGTTCACCGTGTCCGCGTCGTCCCCCGCCCACCACATGGCGCCCGGCGCGGAGCCGATGGCGGCGCCCGGTCTCGCGATGGGCCCGCCGATGCTGGCGGGCCACGCGGCCGCCGCCCTCGCGGCCTCGGTCCTGCTCGCGTACGCCGAGCGGGCCCTGTGGTGGCTGTACGGGGCGGTCTTCGCGGTCGTCCTCGCCCGGCTGATCGTCCGGGCGCCCGCTCCGGCGCACCGTCCGCCGTGGCCGGTGGTGGTCGCGGACGACCCCGCGCCGCGCCGCGGCGTCCTGCTCGCCCGCGCCGTCCGGCGCCGCGGGCCTCCCCCGGTGGTCCTGCAGCACGCCGCCTAACCGCGCCGAAGAGCGCGGTCGGTTCGGCGTGCCTTCGCCATGCCCTGATGACCACCGGAAACAAGGAACTCCCATGTTCGAAGGCAAGCCGTCCCGGCGGGCCGCGCTGTGCGCGCTGGCCGCCGGGGCGCTCCTGGGCGCCGCCGCGTGCTCGGGCTCCCCCGCCGGCGAGGCGTCCGACGTCCCGACCGGCGCCCCTGGCAAGACCTCCTATCCCCTGACCATCCGCAACTGCGGGCAGAAGGTGACGTTCGCCGGGCCGCCGCGGCGGGTGCTGATCCTGAACGGGACGTCGGTCGCCGAGTCGGAGAGCTTCGTGCTGCTCGGGCTGCAGGGCCGCGTCCTCGCGAACGCCCAGTCGTACGGCGTGTCGGACGACCCGTCGATGGTCGCGGCCGTGAAGGCGCTGCCGACCGGCGGGCTCACCATGAACCGGAACTTCGAGGTGCCCGCCGAGCAGGTCCTCGCCGCCAAACCCGATCTCGTGGTCTCGACGTGGTCGGGCGGGTTCGACGCCAAGCGCGGCCTCGCGACCCGCGAGCAGCTCGCCGCCGCCGGCATCACCACCCTCGTCAACCCGGTGAACTGCGCCTACGGCAAGCCGAGCGCGTCGGACGCCGAGAAGCGGGCGTACGAGCGGATCTCGATCGAGTCGTCGTACGACTTCCTCGCCCTGCTCGGCCGGGTCTTCGACGTCCAGCGGAAGGCCGCGGACGTGTCGGCGGGCCTGCGGCGGCGCGTCGACGCGGTCCGGGCGCGGGTCGCCGGCAAGCCGGCGCGGAAGGTGCTGATCGTCTATCCCGGCATGTCGATGATGAACGCCGCCGGGCTGCCCGCCGTCATGACCGGGCGCATCACCGACGAGGTGATCTGGGCGGCCGGCGGCGTCAACGCGTTCGCCGGGCGGTCGCGCGACGTCACCGCCACGCTCACGAAGGAGCAGCTGGCCATGGCGCAGGTCGACGTCCTCGCCGTGGGCGCCTTCACCCCGTCCGAGGACCCGGCCGCGGAGGCGCGCAAGCTGTTCGCCGAGTACCCGCAGTGGCAGGCGTCCAAGACCGGCTCTTACACGACCGTCGCGGACGGCGCGTTCCTCGGTCCGCTCAACGCCTGGGCGGTCGAGAAGCTGGCGAAGGCGGTGCACGGCGATGGCTGAGCGCAGCGTGATCGCCGAGCGCCCGGCGCGGCGGCGGGGCCCGCACCTGGTGCCCGGCCGGATGGTCGCCGTCCTGCTCGCCGGGCTCGCCGCCGCGTTCGCCGCCATCGCCGTCGCGGGCATCACCATCGGCTCGGTCGACCTGCCGCCCGGTGCGGTCTGGCGGGTGATCGCCTCCCACCTCACCGGCGCGGCGTCCCCGGACCCGCTGCGCGACCAGGTGATCTGGGAGATCCGCACGCCCCGCGTGCTGGTCGCGGCCCTCGTCGGCGCGGGGCTGAGCGTCGCCGGCGTGGCGCTGCAGGCGCTCGTCCGCAACCCGCTCGCCGACCCGTACGTCCTCGGCGTGTCGGCGGGGGCGTCGCTGGGCGCGGTGCTGGTCGTCTCGTTCGGCGCGACGGCGTTCGGCGGGCTCGGCGTGACCGGCGCGGCGTTCGCGACGGCGGCGCTGAGCGTCCTGGCCGTCTACGCGCTCGCGCAGCGCGGCGGGCGGCTGCTGGACTCGCGGCTCGTGCTGGCCGGGGTCGCCGTCGGGTACCTGTGCTCGGCCGCGACGAGCTTCGTGCAGCTGCGGCTCGACCCGTCGGAGCTGCAGGGCCTGATGTTCTGGCTGATGGGCAGCGTCGCGGGCGCGACCTGGTCCGACCTCGGCGTGCCCGCCGCCGTCATCGCGGCGTGCACGCTGTTCCTGCTGCTGCGGGGACGGGGCATGAACGCGCTGCTGGCCGGGGACGACGCGGCCGCCGGGCTCGGCGCGTCCGTGCCGGCACTGCGGATCGCTCTGCTGGTCGTCGCGTCGCTGCTGACGGCGACGTCGGTCAGCGTCGTCGGCGGGATCGGGTTCGTCGGGCTGATGGTGCCGCACGCCGCCCGGTTCCTCGTCGGCGCCGACCACCGCCGGGTGCTGCCGGTCGCGGCGCTCGGCGGCGCGGTGTTCCTCGTCGCGGTCGACATCGCGGCGCGCACCGCCGACCGGCCCAACGAGCTGCCGATCGGCATCTTCACCACCGGCCTCGGCGTGCCGTTCTTCCTGTGGCTGCTGCGGCGGCGCGCGGGAGGCGCGGGCTGATGCGGCTCGACATCGCGGGCGTCACCGCCGAGATCGACGGCACCACGATCGTGTCGGACGTGGACCTGGTCGCCGAGCCCGGCGCGTTCGTCGGGCTCATCGGCCCGAACGGCAGCGGCAAGTCGACGCTGCTGCGCACCGTGTACCGGTCGCTGCGGCCGTCCGCCGGGGTGGTGTCGCTGGACGGCGACGACCTGTGGCGGATGCGGGCGCGGCGGGCGGCGCTGCGGCGGGCGGTCGTCACCCAGCACGGCGACCTCGGCGGCGAGTTCTCCGTCGCCGAGGTCGTCGCGATGGGGCGGGCACCGCACAAGGGCGTCCTCGAACGCGAGAACGCCGCGGATCGCGCCGTGGTGGCGGACGCGCTGGAACGGGTCGGGCTGGCGCACGCGTCCGACCGGCTGTTCTCCACCCTGTCGGGCGGGGAGCGGCAGCGCGCGCTGGTCGCGCGGGCTCTGGCGCAGGAGGCACCGCTGCTGATCCTCGACGAGCCGACCAACCACCTGGACGTCCGCGCGCAGCTCGGCCTGCTCGACCTGGTCCGGTCGCTCGGGCTGACACTGCTGGCCGCGCTGCACGACCTCGACCACGCGGCCGCCTACTGCGACCGGGTGGTCGTCCTGCAGAGCGGGCGGGTCCGGGCGTCCGGGCCGCCGCTGGAGGTGCTGACGCCGGAGTTCGTCGCGGACGTGTTCGGGGTGCGCGCCCACATCGGCGCGCACCCCATCACGGGCCGCCCGCACATCGCCGTCGCCTCGGCGGAGCCATGGTGATCCGCGACGGCGGGTGATCTCCGGGACCGTGCCGCTCAGGTGGCCGGCGGCGCCGCCGCGTGCAGCCGCACGGTCCCGGACTCGCTCAGCCGCCCGATCGCCGCGTCGTCACGGCCCAGCTCGCGCAGCACGGCCTCGGTGTGCTCGCCGAGCGCCGGGACCGGGTCCATCCGCGCCTCGACGTCGGCGAACGTGATCGGCGGGCGGATCGCGCGGATCGTCCCGACCGGGGAGCCGGCCTCGCGCCAGCGGTCGCGCTCGGCGAGCTGCGGGTGCGCGATCAGCCCGCGGGTGTCGTTCAGCGACGCGTTCGCGACGCCCGCCTCATCCAGCCGGCGTAGCAGCTCCTCGCGGCCCATCGCCGACGTGACGCCGGAGACGATCGCGTCCACCTTCTCGCGGTTGCGGACCCGCGCCAGGTTCGTCGCGTATTCGGGATCGGTGACGAGGTCAGGACGGTCCAGGACGCCGTTCGCCAGCGCCGCCCAGCCGCGGTCGTTCTGCACGCCGATGACGACGTCGACCCCGTCGGCGGTCGGGTAGGCGTCGTACGGGGAGATCACCGGGTGGCTCAGCCGGGTCCGCGGCGGCACCGAGCCCGTGTAGAGGGTCGTGTACATCGCCTGGCTCATCCATTCGGCGACCGCGTCGAACATGGTGACCTCGATCGCCGCGCCCTCGCCGGTGGTGCCGCGCCGGACGAGCGCCGCGAGCGTCCCGGAGAAGGCGTACATCCCGGCGGCGATGTCGGCCAGCGGCGAGCCCGCCTTCACCGGCGTCTCCGGGGTTCCCGTCACCGAGATCAGCCCCGCCTCGGCTTGGACGAGCATGTCGTAGGCGCGCTTGTCGCGGTACGGGCCGCGCGTCCCGTATCCGGACATGTCGACGACGATCAGCCGGGGGTCGCGGGACCGCAGCTCCTCCGCGCCGAAGCCGAGGCGGGCGGCGGCGCCGGGGGCGAGATTCTGCAGGAACACGTCCGCGCCCGCGACCAGCTCGGCGAGGATCGCGCGCCCCTCGTCCTGCTTGAGGTCGAGCGCGACCGACTCCTTCGACCGGTTCAGCCACGCGAAGTGGGTGCCGAGCCCGCCGCGCACGTTCGCGTCGTAGGCGCGGGCGAAGTCGCCGCCGTCCACGCGCTCGACCTTGATGACGCGGGCGCCGAGGTCGGCGAGCTGCCGGGTGGCGAACGGCGCCGCCACCGCCTGCTCCAGAGCGACGACGGTGATGCCTTCGAGGGGGAGCATCTGCGCCTCAGCCCTCCAGCAGCCGGCGGCCGATGATCATCTTCTGGATGTCGGCGGTGCCCTCGCCGATCAGCAGCATCGGCGCCTCCCGGTAGAGCCGCTCGATCTCGTACTCCTTGGAGTAGGCGTAGCCGCCATGGATGCGGAAGGCGTCCTCCACGACCTCCTTGCAGTACTCGCTGGCCAGGTACTTGGCCATGCCCGCCTCGAGGTCGTTGCGCTCGCCGGAGTCCTTGCGGCGCGCCGCCATCACCATCATCTGGTGCGCGGCCTCGACCTTCGTCGCCATCTCGGCGAGCCGGAACATGACGGCCTGGTGCTCGGCGATCGGCTTGCCGAACGTCTCGCGCCGCCGCGCGTAGTCGAGGGCCAGCTCGTAGGCGCGACGGGCGACGCCGCACCCGCGGGCCGCGACGTTGACGCGGCCCACCTCGACGCCGTCCATCATCTGGTAGAAGCCGCGCCCGGGCGTCCCGCCCAGGATCTGCGCGGACGGGATCCGGTAGGCGTCGAAGATCAGCTCGGTCGTGTCGACGCCCTTGTACCCCATCTTCTCGATCTTCCCGGGGACGGTCAGGCCGGGCGCGACCTCCCCGAACCCGGGCGTCTTGTCGACCAGGAACGTCGTCATGCCGCGGTGCCCGGCGTCCGGGTCGGTCTTGACGAGCGTGGCGACGAGGTTCGCGGAGCCGCCGTTGGTCAGCCACATCTTCTGGCCATCGATCATGTACGCGTCGCCGTCCGGCACGGCGCGGGTCCTGATCGCCGAGACGTCCGAGCCGCAGCCCGGCTCCGACATCGAGAACGCGCCGCGGATCTCCCCGGTCGCCATCTTCGGCAGGTAGTGCGCCTTCTGCTCCGGCGTGCCGTGATGGGTGATCATCCAGGCGACGATGAAGTGGGTGTTGACGATGCCGGACACGCTCATCCAGCCGCGCGACAGCTCCTCCACCGCCAGCGCGTAGGTCAGCAGCGACTCGCCGAGCCCGCCGTGCTCCTCGCCGATCATCAGCCCGAACAGGCCGAGCCCCTTCATCCCGTCCACGATCGCCTGCGGGTACGCGTCGGCGTGCTCCAGCTCCGTGGCGACCGGGAGGATCTCCTTGTCGACGAACGCCCGCACCGTCGCGACGATCTCCCGCTGCTCGTCCGTCAGCCCGTAGGTCTGCTGCAGCCTGCTCACGT
Organism: Actinomadura sp. NPDC048394; assembly: GCF_040651755.1. Classification (NCBI taxonomy): domain Bacteria; kingdom Bacillati; phylum Actinomycetota; class Actinomycetes; order Streptosporangiales; family Thermomonosporaceae; genus Actinomadura; species Actinomadura sp. NPDC048394. The sequence continues at coordinate 49,571 of NZ_JBEZJL010000021.1, forward strand.
TCCATTCCCTCCCGGATCAGACGCCTGCGCGAAGAAGTCGCGGGGCCGGCGGCTCAACGGCCCTCGAAACGGGCGGCGCGGCGCTCGGCGAACGCGGCGCGGCCCTCGGCGAAGTCGGCGGTGCCGAACAGCGCGGCCTGCTCCTCCCGCTCCGCCTCCAGCAGCCGCTTCAGGCTGTGGTCGGCGCGCGCGAGCAGCCGTTTCGCGGCGGCGACCGACAGCGGGGCGAGCGACGCCGCCTCGGCGGCCAGTTCCAGCGCCGCGTCCAGCGCCTTGCCCGGCGGGGCGAGCGAGTCGGCGAGCCCGATCTCGAAGGCCCGCGGCGCGGGCACCGTGCGGCCGAACACGAGCATCTCCTTGGCGCGGCCCATCCCGACGCGCTGCGGGAGCGTCCACAGCAGCCCGCCGTCGGCGACCAGCCCGACCTTGCCGAACGCCGCGACGAACCGGGCGTCCTCGGCGGCCACCACGTGGTCGCAGATCGCGGCGAGGGACACGCCGAGCCCGGCGGCGGCGCCCTCCACGGCCGCGATCACCGGTGTCCCGCAGGTCGCGATGATCCGGACGGCCCGGTGCACCGGCGCCAGCCGCTCGCGGACCTCGTCCGGCCCGGCGCCCTCCATCGACCGCAGGTCGCCGCCCGCCGAGAACGTGCCGCCCGCGCCGGTCAGCACGATCGCGCGGACGGCCGGGTCGTCGGCGGCGCGCCGCAGCTCGTCCAGGAGCCGCAGGCGCACCGGGATGTCGATCGCGTTGCGCGCGCCGGGACGGTTCAGCGTCAGGACCCGGGTCGCGTCGTGGTCGTCGACCTCGACGACGTCGCCGGCGTCCTCGGCGTCCTCGGCGGCGGTCACGCGCCTGCCGCCGATCCGCGCGCGGGGGCGGGCGGTGCTGCGGAGTCCCGGTCGTCCATCGATCCCTCCCTGGCAATTTTTTATACGATATGGGGAGAGGTCGACCCCGGGAAGGGGCGACCCCCGGTCAGCCGGCCTGGCCGGCCCAGAACCCCTGCGCCTCCAGGTGCACGACCAGCAGCGTCCCGGCGTGCCTGATGTGCGCGCGCATCGCGCCGCGCGCGGCCTCGGCGTCCTCGGCCCGCAGCGCCGCGAGGATCAGCTGGTGGTCGTCGACGGAGGCCTGGCTCCAGCCCTGGATGCTGGAGTAGAAGCGGCGCGGCGCGTACCGCACCACCAGCTGCAGCAGCCACGCCGTCTTCGGCGAGTCGGCGCACAGGTTGATCACCCGGTGGAACTGGTGGTTGGCCCGCTCGATGCCCTCGGCGTCCGCGGCCTTGGACGCCTGTTCCAGCAAGCGCTGCGTCTGGTCGAGCGCCTGCAGCTCGTCCCGCGTGATCTTCTCGGCGGCGCGGCTGGCCAGCTCGCCGGCGAAGTAGGCCTGCGCCTCGAACAGGTCCTGGACGTCCTGGCGCGACAGCGGCGCCGGCATGAACCCGCGGCGCGGCTCCAGCGTGACGAAGCCCTCGCCGCGCAGCGACAGCAGCGCCTCGCGGACCGGGGTGACGCTGATCCCGAGGTCGTCGGCGATCCGCTCGAGCCGGAGGAACTCCCCGTGCCTGACCTGGCCGGACATGATGAGCTCGCGGACGTAGGCGGCCACCTCGTCGCTGAGCTGGCGGCGCCTGCCGAGGGCCCGGCCGCCGGATATCGGCACTGTCATCGTCTCCCCGTGCGCCTGCGTGATCCCCAACATTATGTAGGAGACGGGCGCTTCTCCCCGGGTCCCGTCGCCGGATTCCCGGCCGCTCGAAGTTGACAACGATTGTTTTCAAATCAAATATATGAAAGGGCGCTCGCCGGCGCCAGGGCTCGAGGAGGACGGCAGCCGTGTTCACGCTGAGCGACGAGGAGCGCGCCATCGTCGAGGTCGTCGCGGACTTCGTCGACAAGGAGGTCCGGCCGGCGGCCCGCGACCTCGAGCACGCCGACGCCTACCCCGAGCACCTGATCGCCCGCATGAAGGAGCTGGGCGTCTACGGGCTCGCCGTGCCCGAGCCGTACGGCGAGGTCTCGGTCTCGAAAACCTGCTACGCCCTCGTCACCGAGGAGCTGGCGCGCGGCTGGATGTCGCTCGCGGGCGCGTTCGGCGGGCACACGGTCGTCTCGCACCTGCTCGCGGTCTTCGGCACCGAGGAGCAGAAGCGCCGGTACCTGCCCCGGATGGCGACCGGCGAGCTGCGCGCCACGATGGCGCTGACCGAGCCGTCCGGCGGCTCCGACCTGCAGTCGATGGGCACGACGGCGCGCCGTGACGGCGACCGGTACGTGATCGACGGCGCCAAGATGTGGATCACCAACGCGCGCATGTCCGGCCTGATCGCGCTGCTGTGCAAGACCGACCCCGACGCCGAGCCCCGCCACCGCGGCATCAGCATCCTGCTGGTCGAGAAGGGCCCGGGCCTGACCGTCTCCCGCGACCTGCCGAAGCTCGGCTACAAGGGCGTGGAGAGCTGCGAGCTGTCGTTCGACGGCCACGAGGCGCCGCTGGACGCGGTGCTCGGCGGCGAGGAGGGCCGCGGGTTCGCGCAGATGATGCGCGGTCTGGAGGTCGGCCGGATCCAGGTCGCGGCGCGCGCGCTCGGCGTGGCCCGGGCCGCGCTGGAGGACTCCGTCCGCTACGCCCAGGAGCGCGAGGCGTTCGGCAAGCCGATCTGGAAGCACCAGTCCGTCGGCAACTACCTCGCCGACATGGCCACCGAGCTGCGCGCGGCGCGGCTGCTCACCCTCGACGCCGCCGAACGGCTGGACGCCGGCGAGCGGTGCGACATGGAGGCGGGCATGGCCAAGCTCTACGCGTCCGAGGCGGCGATGCGGATCGCCCTCAACGCCGTCCGGATCCACGGCGCGGCGGGCTACTCCACCGAGTTCGACATCGAGCGCTACTTCCGGGACGCCCCGCTGATGATCGTCGGCGAGGGCACCAACGAGATCCAGCGCAACGTGATCGTCAAGCAGCTCGTCGAGCGGAACCGGATCTGACGCGCCGCGCGCTCAAGGCGCGTCGTCGGGCTCCTCGCCCGCCCGGATCCAGTCGAAGGTGCGCTCCACGGCGCGCTTCCAGTTGTCGTACTCGTGGTCGCGGCGGCCCGCGTCCATCGCCGGGACCCAGCGGGCCGCGCGGTGCCAGTTGCGCCGCAGCCCCTCCAGCCCCGCCCAGTAGCCGACGGCCAGCCCGGCGGCGTACGCGGCGCCGAGCGAGACGGTCTCGACCACCATCGGCCGCGCCACCGGCACGTTCAGCATGTCGGCGACCATCTGCATCAGCAGGTTGTCCGAGGTCATGCCGCCGTCGGCCTTCAGCTCCCGGAGGCTGAGCCCGGAGTCGCGGTTCATCGCGTCCACGACCTCGCGGGTCTGCCAGCCGGTCGCCTCCAGCACCGCCCGCGCCAGGTGGCCCTTGGTGATGTAGGAGGTCAGGCCGACGATGATGCCGCGGGCCTCGCTGCGCCAGTGCGGCGCGAACAGCCCGGAGAACGCCGGGACGATGTAGCAGCCGCCGTTGTCGCTCACCGTCCGGGCGAGCGTCTCGATCTCCGGCGCGGTGGTGATCAGCCCGAGCCCGTCGCGGAACCACTGGACGAGCGCGCCGGTGATCGCGATCGAGCCCTCCAGCGCGTACACGGCCGGCTCGTCGCCGATCTTGTAGCCGACGGTGGTGAGCAGCCCGTTCTCCGACCGCACCGGCTTCGTCCCGGTGTTCATCAGCAGGAACGCGCCGGTGCCGTAGGTGCACTTGGTCTCGCCGGGCGCGAAGCACGTCTGGCCGAACAGCGCCGCCTGCTGGTCGCCGAGCGCGGCGCCGACCCGCACCCCGGGGAACACCCGGCGGGCCGTCCCGTAGGTCTCGGTGGACGACCTGATCTCCGGCAGCATCGCCCGCGGCACCCCGAAGAACGCGAGCAGGTCGTCGTCCCAGGACAGCGTGTGCAGGTCCATCAGCAAGGTGCGGCTGGCGTTGGTGACGTCGGTGACGTGCACGCCGCCGTCGACGCCGCCGCTGAGATTCCAGATCAGCCAGCTCTCCATGGTGCCGAACAGCACCTCGCCGCGCTCGGCGCGCTCGCGCAGGCCGGGCGTGTGGTCGAGCAGCCAGCGGATGCGCGGCGCGGAGAAGTAGGTGGCGAGGGGCAGGCCGCTGCGCTCGGTGACGATCGCGGCGCCGGGCGCGCGGCCCAGCTCGTCGACCAGGGCGCCGGTCCGCATGTCCTGCCACACGATGGCGCGGCCGATGGGCACGCCGGTGAGCCGGTCCCACAGCACGGTCGTCTCGCGCTGGTTGGCGATGCCGACGGCCGCGACCTGGTTCGCCGTCACGCCCGCCTGGGCGAGCGCCTCCGGCGCGATCCGCTCCAGGTTCCGCCAGATCTCCATCGGGTCGTGCTCGACCCAGCCGGGCTTCGGGAAGTGCTGCCGGTGCTCGCGCTGCGCCACCGACACCAGCCGGCCGCCGTGGTCGAACAGGATGCACCGGGTCGAGGTGGTGCCCTGGTCGATCGACATCACGTAGCGTTCGGTCACGTTGCGCCCTCTCCCCCGCCGTGCCCCTTCCCCGTCTCCCGGGCCCGCCGGGCGCCGGCCGGCGCCGCCGTCCGCCCCGCCATCAGCGGCCCCCGCGCGTCACCATCGCGAGCCCCCGAGGTCGCGGGAGACGGCGCGGGCCGCGTCCCGCACGAACGCCACCAGCCGGGGCTCGGGGGCGCGGCCGGTGTCGCAGATCCGCTCGACCGCGCCGGAGATCCCGATGGCCCCGACGACGAGTCCCCCGTACCCGCGGATCGGGGCGGCGATGCCGGCCTCGCCGATGGACAGCTCCTCGACCTCCGCCGCCCAGCCGTTCTCCCGGACCCGGGTGGCGGCCCGTGCGAGCAGGCGCGGATCGGTGATCGTCCGGCGGCAGTAGGACTCCAGCTCGGTGTCGCGGATGGACGCCGCCGCGTTGGCGTCGTGCGCCAGCAGCGCCTTGCCGAGCGCGGTCGCGTGCAGCGGCAGCAGCGACCCGACGTCCAGCGCCTGGAGGGTGTCGTCGGGCCGGAAGACGTGGTGGACGACCAGGACCTTCCCGTCGAGCAGGGTGCCGATGCGGACGGCCTCGCCGCTGCGCGAGGCGAGCGCGTCGGCCCAGTTGATCGCCCGGGAGCGCAGCTCGTTGACGTCCAGGTAGCTGGTGCCGAGGTGGAGCAGGGCGGCGCCGAGCTGGTACTTTCCGGTGCCGCCGTCCTGCTCGACGAAGCCGACCCGCTCCAGGGTGCGCAGGATGCCGTGCGCGGTGCCGCGGGCGAGCCCGAGCGAGCTGGCGATCTCACCGACGCCGAGCCGGCCGGAGCTGGCGGCGAGCAGCCGCAGGATCGCGGCGGCCCGCTCGATCGACTGCACAGGTCCGGGCATGAACCCGATGCTAGTTCTCGGGCCAGGGTGCCGACAATGTCGGCAGCCGTCGTCATCACCGCCGTTTCCGTCCCGAACTGCCCGGATTCTGTGATCTGGTGCACAGGGGGGAGGGTAACCGGCGCCGGGCGGCGGGGAAAGTGTTCGACATTGTCGGCAGCCTTCCGTTGTTTCCGGCTCATCCGCGTCTTACGTTCTGGCCAGCCTCATGGGGCTTTGCGTCCACCCCCGCAGCCGAGGAGCTGGAGACATGGCGGAACGCCGGAAATTCCCACCGCTGGCCGGTGAGCTCGCCGCCGAGTTCGCCGGAACGATGATCCTGATCCTGTTCGGGGTCGGCGTCGTCGCGCAGGTCGCCGGGGCCGACATCGGCGACCACGACAGCATCGCCTGGGCCTGGGGCCTCGGCGTCACGCTCGGCGTCTACGTCGCCGCGCGGATCAGCGGCGCCCACCTCAACCCCGCGGTCACGGTCGCGCTGGCCGCGTTCAAGGAGTTCTCCTGGCGGAAGGTGGCGCCCTACATCGCCGCCCAGACCGCCGGCGCGTTCATCGCGGCGCTGATCGTCCGCTGGAACTACAGCGAGATCCTGGCCAAGGTCGACCCCGGCCACACCATCAAGACCCAGGGCGTCTTCTCGACGCTGCCGGGCAACGGGACCCTGCCCGTCGGCACCTGGGGCGCGTTCCGCGACCAGGTCATCGGCACCGCGATCCTGCTGTTCGTCATCAAGGCGCTCACCGACGCGCGGAACGCGCCGCCGCTGGCCAACCTCGGCCCGTTCCTGATCGGGCTGCTGGTCGTGGGGATCGGCATGGCGTTCGGTTCGGACGCCGGCTACGCGATCAACCCGGCGCGCGACTTCGGCCCGCGCCTCGCGCAGTTCATCACCGGCTACGGCGGCGCCTGGAAGGACCAGAACGGGGATCTGTACTTCTGGGTCCCGATCGTCGCGCCGCTCATCGGCGGCGTGCTCGGCGCCGGCCTGTACAAGCTGCTGATCGGCTGGTTCCTGCCGTCCGACGACGTGGAGCCGGACGTCGCCAAGCCCGAGCCCGAGTACGAAGCCGCATGAGCGAAGCGAACCGGGGGGCGCGGGAGGCCGTCCCCCGGGAGCGACCGGCATGATCGCTTCTCGTCCCCGTCCGCAGGCCCTTCCCACTGGAGATTCCGCACATGGCTGACTTCGTCGGAGCGCTCGACCAGGGCACCACGAGCACCCGCTTCATGATCTTCGATCACGGCGGCAACGAGATCGCCCGCCACCAGCTCGAGCACGAGCAGATCCTGCCGCAGGCCGGCTGGGTCGAGCACAACCCCACCGAGATCTGGGAGCGCACCCGCGCGGTCATCCAGAGCACGCTGAACAAGGCGAACCTGACCCACGCCGACCTCGCCGCGTTCGGCATCACCAACCAGCGGGAGACGACGCTGGTGTGGGACCGCCGCACCGGGCGGCCCTACTTCAACGCGATCGTCTGGCAGGACACCCGCACCGACCGCATCGCCTCCGCGCTCGAGCGCGACGGCAAGGGCGACGTCATCCGGCGCAAGGCCGGGCTGCCGCCCGCGACCTACTTCTCCGGCGGCAAGATCCAGTGGATCCTGGAGAACGTCGACGGGGTCCGGGAGGCGGCCGAGCGCGGCGACGCGATCTTCGGGACGACCGACAGCTGGGTGCTGTGGAACCTGACGGGCGGTCCCGACGGGGGCGCGCACGTCACGGACGTCACGAACGCCAGCCGCACCATGCTGATGGACCTGGAGACCCTCGACTGGGACGACGAGCTGCTGTCGTTCTTCGGCATCCCGCGCGCGATGCTGCCGCAGATCAGGCCGTCGTCGACGTCCGAGGCGTACGGGCTGACCCGCCCGGACGGGCCGCTCGGCGGCGAGGTCCCACTGACGGCCGCGCTCGGCGACCAGCAGGCCGCGACGGTCGGCCAGGTGTGCTTCTCGCCCGGCGAGGCCAAGAACACCTACGGCACCGGCAACTTCCTGCTGCTGAACACGGGCAACGAGCTGGTCCGGTCGAAGAACGGGCTGCTGACCACGGTCTGCTACCAGTTCGGGTCCGACAAGCCGGTGTACGCGCTGGAGGGCTCGATCGCGGTGACCGGGTCGGCGGTGCAGTGGCTGCGCGACCAGCTCGGCATCATCTCCGGCGCCGCGCAGAGCGAGGCGCTCGCCCGGCAGGTCGAGGACAACGGCGGCGTCTACTTCGTCCCCGCGTTCTCCGGCCTGTTCGCCCCCTACTGGCGGTCGGACGCGCGCGGCGCGATCGTCGGCCTGTCCCGCTTCAACACCAACGCCCACCTGGCCCGCGCCACCCTCGAGTCGATCTGCTACCAGTCGCGGGACGTCGTCGAGGCGATGCGCGAGGACTCCGGCGTCGCCCTCGACACGCTCAAGGTCGACGGTGGGATCACCGCCAACGAGCTGTGCATGCAGATGCAGGCCGACATCCTCGGCGTCCCGGTGTCGCGTCCCGTCGTCGCCGAGACGACCGCGCTCGGCGCCGCCTACGCCGCCGGCCTCGCCGTCGGGTTCTGGAACACCACCGACGAGCTGCGCCAGAACTGGAACGAGGCCAAGCGCTGGCAGCCCACCTGGGACGACGAGCAGCGCGCCACCGGCTACGCCGGCTGGAAGAAGGCCGTCAACCGAACCCTCGACTGGGTCGACGTCGACTAGACCCGGCCGGGACGACACGCGCGGCGGGGCCGGGGAACCGGCGCCGGCCCCGCCCGCACCATCCTGACCGATCACCCCTCATCGGGAGCAAGCAGTGACATCCGTAGCCCTCGGCCCTCGGTACCGCGAGGACACCCTGCGCGCCCTGGCCGAGAACGAGTTCGACGTCCTGGTCGTCGGCGGCGGCATCGTCGGCGCGGGCGCCGCGCTCGACGCGGTCTCCCGGGGCCTGTCCGTGGCCCTGGTGGAGGCGCGCGACTGGGCGGCCGGCACCTCCAGCCGCTCCAGCAAGCTGATCCACGGCGGGCTCCGCTACCTGGAGCAGCGCGACTTCGGGCTGGTCCGCGAGGCGCTGCGGGAGCGCGCCCTGCTGCTGCACCGGCTCGCGCCGCACCTGGTGCGGCCCGTCCAGTTCCTGTACCCGCTGCGCAACCGGGTGTGGGAGCGGGCGTACGTCAGCGCCGGCGTGACCCTGTACGACACGATGGGCGGCGCGCGGTCGCTGCCCCGGCACCGGCAGCTCACCCGGCGCGGCGCGCTGCGGGAGGCGCCGGCGCTGCGCTCGGACGCGCTCGTCGGCGCGATCCAGTACTACGACGCGCAGGTGGACGACGCCCGCTACACGATGATGGTCGCCCGTACCGCCGCCCGGTACGGCGCGAGGGTCGCCACGCGCGCCGAGGTGACGGGGTTCCTCCGCGAGGGCGAGCGGGTCACCGGGGCGCACGTCGTGGACCTGGAGGGCGGGCGGGAGATCACCGTCCGGGCCCGCCGGGTCGTCTGCGCGACGGGCGTGTGGACGGACGGCGCGCAGGCGATGACGGGGTCGCGCGCGGCGTTCGCGGTGCGCGCGTCCAAGGGCGTCCACCTGGTGGTGCCGCGCGACCGGATCCCGATGGACACCGGGCTGATCACCCGGACCGAGCGCAGCGTGCTGTTCATCATCCCGTGGGGCCGGCACTGGCTGGTCGGCACGACCGACACCCCGCACGACGAGGGCCCGGACGAGCCGGTCGCCGACCACACCGACATCGGCTACCTGCTGGAGCGGGTGAACGCGGTGCTGCGCACGCCGCTGACCATGGACGACGTCGAGGGCGTGTACGCGGGCCTGCGGCCGCTGCTGTCCGGCGAGATGGACGACACCGCGCGGCTGTCCCGCGAGCACGCCGTCGCCGAGCCGGTGCCGGGGCTGGTCGTCGTCACCGGCGGCAAGTTCACCACCTACCGGGTCATGGCGCGCGACGCGGTCGACGTGGTCGCCGAGGGCCTGGACGAGGCGGTGCCCGCGTCGGTCACCGGGCGGCTGCCGATCCTCGGCGCGGACGGCTTCGAGGTGCTGTGGAACGAGCGGCGCCGGCTCGCCGCCCGCTCGGGGCTGCACGTCGCGCGGATCGAGCACCTGCTGCGCCGGTACGGGTCGTGTGCGCAGGACGTCCTCGACCTGGTCGCCGCGGAGCCGGAGCTCGGCGCCCCGATCCCCGGCGCGGAGGACTACCTGTGCGCCGAGGCCGTCTACGCGGTGACGCACGAGGGCGCCCTGCACCTGGAGGACGTCCTCGCGCGGCGGCTGCGGGTGTCGATCGAGGAGTGGGACGGCGGCCTCGCCGCGGCGGCGCACGTCGCCGGCCTCCTCGCGCCGCGGCTCGGCTGGAGCCGCGAGGACGCCGCCGACGAGGTCAAGCGGTACGTCCTGCAGATCAGGGCGGAGCGCCGCGACGGGCCGGCCGTCGTGGAGCCGCCGGTGACGGCGGCCTAGGAGGCGCTGAAGGTCGCGGTCATGGCGGTGACGCCGCCGGGTGCCTCGATCGACAGTTCGCCGTCCGGTGATCCGGCCGCGACGAAGGGCTGCCGCGCGTAGACGGGTCTGCGGGCACGGAACGACAGGTCGTTCACCTGCAGGCCCGCCCGGCGCGGCAGCTCCAGGCACAGGATCGCCAGGAGCGGTCCGTGCACGACGAGCCCGCCGTGTCCCTCGACCTGGGTCGCGTAGGTCTCGTCGTAGTGGATGCGGTGGGCGTTGTAGGTGAGCGCGCTGAACCGGAACAGCAGCACCGGGTCGGCGGTCACCGGCAGCGTCCACGGCGCCTTCACGTCAGGCGCCTCGAAGGACACCTCCGGCGGGCGGGACGCCGCGTCGCCGCTGCGGTAGACGAGGTCCTGTTCCTCGACGGCGATCTCCGCGCCGTCCCGCAGGAACGTGTGGCGGACGGTGACGAACAGCATCTCGCCGCTGCGTCCCTGCTTGACCGCCGTGGAGGCCAGTTCGGCGCGGCGCGTGACGGTGTCGCCGACGCGCAGCGGCTCGCGGACGCGGAACCGGCCGCCGGCGAACATGCGCCGCCGGTCGGAGATCGGCGGCAGGAAGTGCCCGCCGAGAGGGTGCCCGTCGGGGCCGAGTTCGCGCTGCGCGGGCCGTTCGAGGAAGTGCAGCCAGTGCCACAGCGGCGGCAGCTCCTCCCCTGGCGGCTCGACGTCCAGCACCCCGGCGAGCGCGGCCGACGGCGCCGCGTCGATGACCTCGGCCGTCTCCACCGGCTCCGGCGACCAGCCGCCCACGTCGATCATCGCCTCACCTCTCGGCCGTCCGTCACTCCCCAGGGATTATGCCGACGGCCGGGAACGGCAGCGGGCCCGGGCCCCGCGACGCGGACCCGGGCCGGGGACGCCCTACTCCGCGAACGCGTCGACGCCGGTCAGCTCGGCCGAGTACGCCCACAGCCGCGCGGCCTCGTCCGGGTCGGTCGCGTAGGGCCGGACGCCCACGGGCGCGGGCGCGCCCGCCTTCCGGCCGCGCACCTCCGGCACGTCGGCCGGGGTGGGCTCGGCGATGTCGCAGTCCATGCAGTAGACGCCGCCCATGCCGTCCAGCCGCGGGGACGTCCCCGCCCACACCGCCGTCGCCGCGCCCTGCTCCGGGGTCTTGAAGCCCTGGGCGATCTCGTTGCCGTCCTCGTCGATCCACCCGTAGGCGATCTTGTCCTCCTTCGGGATGTGCCGCTGCAGCGGCGTGAGGATGCTGCCCGGGTGGAGGGAGAACGCGCGCACGGAGTCCTTCGCCAACGCGTCCAGGTGCACGGCGAACAGCACGTTGGCGGTCTTCGCCTGCCCGTACGCCTCCCACCGGTCGTAGCCGCGGGTGAAGTGCGGGTCGTCCCAGCGCATCCGGGAGAAGTGGTGCCCCTGCGAGGACACGGCGACGACGCGGGCGCCGGGCCTGACCGCCGGCCACAGCCGGTTCACCAGCGCGAAGTGCCCGAGGTGGTTGGTGGCGAACTGCGCCTCCCAGCCCGGACCGACCCGCGTCTCCGGGCAGGCCATGACCGCCGCGTTGCCGATGATCATGTCGATGCCGCGGCCGGACGCCAGGAACCGGTCGGCGAAGCCCCGCACGCTCTCCAGGTCGCCGAGGTCCAGCTCGTCCACCTCGGCGCCGCCGATCCCGTCGAGCGCCTCCTTCGCCACCGCGGGACGCCGCGCGGGCACCACCACGTGCGCGCCCGCCGCGGCCAGGGCCCGGGTCGTCTCCAGCCCGAGCCCGGAGTACCCGCCGGTCACGACGGCCAGCCGCCCGGACAGGTCGATGCCCGCCAGGACGTCGCTCGCCGTGCTCTCGAACCCGAAACCCGAATCGATCCTGCGTTGCGGAGTGGTCATGCCCCTCACGCTACGAGTTGGAGCGCGCTCCAGGTCAAGCCGGGTTCTCCGCCGGGATCTCGGGGCAGTGCGTGCCGGTGTAGATGGTCGGCATGCAGCGGTTGCAGTGGATGCACAGCGACCGCGTCGACGGGTCGGCCTTGATCCGGTCGACCAGGTCGGGCTCGCGCAGCAGCGCGCGTCCCATCGCGACGAACTGGAAGCCCTCCGCCATCGCCCGGTCCATGGTCTCGCGGTTGGTGATGCCGCCGAGCAGGATGAGCGGCAGGTCCAGCTCGGCGCGGAAGCGGCGGGCGTGCTCGAGGAGGAACGCGTCCTGGTACGGGTAGGCGCGCAGGAACTTCGTGCCGGACATCCGGATGCCCGTCCGCAGCGGCTGCTTGAAGTTCGCGGCGAACTCCTTGACCGGCGCGCCGCCGCGGAACAGGTACATCGGGTTCAGCAGCGAGCTGCCCGCCGTCAGCTCCAGGGCGTCGACGGTCCCCTCCTCCTGCAGCCACCGCGCCACCTGCAGGCTGTCGTCGATCTCCAGCCCGCCCGGCACGCCGTCCCGCATGTTGATCTTCGCGGTGACGGCGATCCGGTCGCCGACCTCCTCGCGCACCGCGCGGGCGATGCCGAGCGCCACCTTCGCGCGGTTCTCGATCGGCCCGCCGTAGGCGTCGTCGCGCTTGTTGAGCCGCGGGCTGAGGAACGAGCTCGCGAGGTAGTTGTGCCCGAAGTGGATCTCGACGGCGTCGAAGCCCGCCTCGATCGCCAGCCGCGCCGCGCCGGCGTGGGCGCGGGTGACCCGCTCGATGTCCTCGGCCGTCGCGGGCTTGGTGAAGCGCATCCCGATCGGGTTGAAGAACCGTCCCGCCGACAGCCCGCGCATCTTGTTGGAGGCGGCGTCGGCGACCGGCCCGGCGTGCCCGATCTGCGCGGACACCGCGGCGCCCTCGGCGTGCACCGCGTCGGTGAGGCGCCGCAGCCCCGGAACGGCCTCGGGCCGCATGTAGATCTGCCGCCGCTCGGTGCGGCCCTCGGGGGCGACCGCGCAGTAGGCGACGGTCGTCATCGCCACTCCCCCCGCGGCGGGCCGCCGGTGGTACTCGATCAGGTCGTCGGTGACGAGGGCGTCCGGCGTCATGCCCTCGAACGTGGCGGCCTTGACGACCCGGTTCCGCAGGGTGACGGGCCCGAGCTTCGCACTCTCGAAGACGTCCACAACGACCTCCGATCGGGGATCTTCCAAACCTCAGCCATACTCACGGGCTCGTCCGTCGTGACGGGGGTTCCAGGGGGTCGTCCCCCTGGGAGTCAGAGGCGCTCGATGATGGTGACGTTGGCCTGGCCGCCGCCCTCGCACATGGTCTGGAGGCCGTAGCGGCCGCCGGTGCGCTCCAGCTCGTGCAGCAGCGTGGTCATCAGCCGGGCGCCGGTGGCGCCGAGCGGGTGGCCGAGGGCGATGGCGCCGCCGTTCGGGTTGACCTTCGCCGGGTCGGCGCCGGTCTCCTTCAGCCAGGCGAGGACGACCGGCGCGAACGCCTCGTTGATCTCGACGGCGTCGAAGTCGCCGATCGTCATGCCGGTCTTCTTCAGCGCGTGCGCGGTGGCGGGGATCGGCGCGGACAGCATCCGGATCGGGTCCTCGCCGCGCGCGGAGATGTGGTGGATGCGGGCGCGCGGGGTGAGGCCGTGGTCCTTGACGGCCTGCTCGGACGCGATGAGCAGCGCGGCGGACCCGTCGGAGATCTGCGAGGCGAGCGCGGCGGTGAGCCGGCCGCCCTCGACGAGGGTCTTCAGCCCGGCCATCTTCTCCCGGGTGGTGTCGCGGCGCGGGCCCTCGTCGGCGGTGACGCCCTCCAGCGGAACGATCTCCCGCTCGAACCGGCCCTCGTCGATCGCGCGGATGGCCCGCTGGTGCGACTGGTAGGCGAACTCCTCCATCTCCTCACGGGAGATGTCCCAGTCGCGGGCGATCATCTCGGCGCCGTTGAACTGTGACACCTCGGCGTCGCCGTAGCGCTCCGTCCAGCCCTTGGAGCCGGCGAACGGGCCCTGGGTGAAGCCGAGGGGCTCGGCGGCGGTCATCGCGAACGAGATCGGGATCTGCGACATGTTCTGCACGCCGCCCGCGACGACGAGGTCGGACGTCCCGGCGAGGACGGCCTGCGCGGCGAAGTGCACGGCCTGCTGCGAGGAGCCGCACTGCCGGTCGACGGTGACGCCGGGGACCTCCTCGGGCAGCCCGGCGGCGAGCCAGCAGGTGCGGGCGATGTCGCCGGCCTGCGGGCCGACGCTGTCGACGTTGCCGAACACCACGTCCTCGACGGCGGCGGGGTCCACCTTCACGCGGTCCATCAGCGCCTTCAGCACGTGGGCGCCGAGGTCGGCGGGGTGGACGCCGGCGAGCCCGCCCTTCTTGCGGCCGACGGGGGCGCGGACCGCTTCGACGATGTAGGCCTCGGCCATGGGGGGGTGTCTCCTTCGGGGCTAGCTCGCCTGGATGCCTTCGAGGACCATGGCGAGGTACTGCTTGGCGATGTCGTCGGCGGACAGCCGCCCGCCGTGCTGGTACCAGTTGGCCGCGACCCAGACGGTGTCGCGGATGAAGCGGTAGATCAGCGTCCGGTCGAGGTCGGCGCGGAAGGCGCCCTCCTCGACGCCGCGGTCCAGCAGGGACATCCACATCGTCTCGAAGCGGCGCTGCGACTCGAGCAGGTAGTGGAAGCGCTCGCTGGTGGCGAGGTGCTTGGACTCGTTCTGGTAGAGGACGACGGCGGGCCGGTGCCGGTCGATCGAGCGGAACGACTCGACGATGACGCCCTCCATGGTGTCGCGGGCGCTGAGGCCGGCGGCGAGGACGCGCTCGTAGGCCGCCCACATCTCGTCCAGGAAGGTCGACAGGATCTCGTCGGCCATCGCCTCCTTGGAGTCGAAGTGGTAGTAGAGGCTGCCGCCGAGGATGCCGGCGGCGTCGGCCACCTTCCGGACGGTGGTGGCGGAGTACCCCTGCGAGGCGAACACCTCGGCGGCGGTGGCGAGCAGCTCGGCCCGCCGCTCCGCGCGGGCGGCGGCGGTGCCCTCGGCGTCGCGCCGTCGTGGACTCATGGTCGGTTCCTAAGCGTGCTGGGAAGAGACGGAGACGACCTCCCCGGTCATGTACGAGGAGTAGTCGCTGGCCAGGAAGACGATAACGTTGGCCACCTCCCAGGGCTCGGCGTAGCGGCCGAACGCCTCGCGCCGCGTCAGCTCGTCGAGCAGCTCCTCCGAGGTCACCTTGACCAGGTGGGGGTGCATGGCGAGGGACGGCGAGACGGCGTTGATCCGCACGCCGAACTCCGCGGCCTCCAGCGCGGAGCAGCGGGTGAGGGCCATCACGCCGGCCTTGGCGGCGGCGTAGTGCGACTGGCCCTTCTGCGCCCGCCAGCCGATCACCGACGCGTTGTTGACGATGACGCCGGCGCCCTGGTCCCGCATGATCCGCAGCGCGGCGCGGGTGCAGCGCATCGTGCCGTTCAGCGTGATGTCGAGGACGCGTCCCCACTGGTCGTCGGTCATGTCGACCAGGTCGGCGGTGCCGCCGAGGCCGGCGTTGTTGACGGCGACGTCGATCCGGCCGAACCGCTCGACGCCCAGCGCGTACAGCGCCCGGACCTGCTCCTCGTCGGTGACGTCGCAGGGCAGGGCGGCGACCCGGTCGGCGCCGAACTCCTTCTCCAGCTCCTGCGCGGACGCGGCGAGCCGCCGCTCGTGCGCGTCGGAGATCAGGACGCGGGCGCCCTCCTCCAGGCAGCGGCGGGCGGCGGCGCCGCCGATCCCGGCGCCGGCGGCGGCGGTGATGACGACGGCGCGGTCCTTCAGCAGGCCGTGCCCGGGGACGTAGGGGGGCGGCGTCATCCGCGAGCCTCTCTGGGGAGACCGAGCACGCGCTCGGCGATGATGTTGCGCTGGATCTCGTTCGACCCGGCGTAGATCGTGTCGGAGCGGGAGAACAGGAACAGCCGCTGCCAGTCGTTGAGGTCGTACGGTTCGCCGTCGGCGACCATCCCGGCGGCGCCGAGGACGTCCATGGCGAGCTCGCCGAGCTCGCGGTGCCAGGTGCCCCAGACGAGCTTGGAGATCGACGACTCGGGCCCGGGGGCGCCGGACGCGACGCCCGCCATGGTGCGCACCGCGTTCAGCCGCATCACCTCGAGGCCCATGTAGGCGCGGGTGAGGCGGTCGCGCAGCAGCGGGTCGTCGATGGCGCCGGTGCGGCGGGCGAGGTCGAGCACGCCCTCGAACTCGCGGCGGAACCCGACCTGCTGGCCGAGGGTGGCGACGCCGCGCTCGAAGCCGAGCGTGGCCATCGCGATCTTCCAGCCTTCGCCGGGCGCGCCGACGATGTTGCCGGCGTCGGTGCGGGCGCCGTCGAAGAAGACCTCGTTGAACTCGGAGGTGCCGGTGAGCTGGACGATCGGCCGGATGTCGACGCCGTCCTGCTTCATCGGGACGAGCAGGTAGGACAGGCCGTGGTGGCGGGACGAGCCGGGCTCGGTGCGGCAGACGACGAAGCACCAGTCCGATTCGAGGGCGTTGGACGTCCAGACCTTCTGCCCGTCGATCGTCCAGTGGTCGCCGGCGAGCGCGGCGCGGGTCTGCACGTTGGCGAGGTCGGAGCCGGCGTTGGGCTCGGAGTAGCCCTGGCACCACAGCTCCTCGACCGCGACGATCGGCGGCAGGAAGCGCGCCTTCTGCTCGTCGGTGCCGAACGCGATGATGGTGGGGCCGAGCAGGTTCTCGCCGATGTGCCCGACGCGGGCGGGGGCGTCGGCGAGCGCGTACTCCTCGTTGAAGATCACCTGCTGCCGGACGGTGGCGCCGCGGCCGCCGTGCTCCTCGGGCCAGCCCACGCATGTCCAGCCCGCGGCGGCCATGTGCCGCTCCCAGGCCAGCCGCTCCTCGAACGCCTCGTGCTCGCGGCCGGGCCCGCCGAGCCCGCGCGCGTGCGCGAACTCGCCCGACAGGTTGGCCTCCAGCCAGCCGCGGACCTCGGCGCGGAACGCCCGGTCCGCCGGGGACTCGTTCTCGTTCACGCCCGGCACTCTACCAAACAGTTGTTAGAAAGAATCGGCCTCCAGGGCCGGTTCCACCTCGCCCGCCCGTACGGCGGGCTGCCCGAGCCCCGGCGCGGGCACCGCGGACCGCTCGCCCGCGGCGCGCTCCCGCACCGCGGGGAGGTCGCGGTGCAGCAGGTCGAACAGCCGGTCCCAGCGGGCCAGCACCGTCTCCGGCTGGAAGCGCTGCACCGACGCGCGGGCTTCGGCGCCGAGCTGGCAGCACAGCTCCTGGTCCTCGATCAGCCGTTCCAGCGCCTCGGCGAACGCGGCCGTGTCCCCCGGCCGCACGAGCAGCCCGCCCGTCTCCTCGCCCCGCTCGCCGAGCAGCATCCGAACGCCCGGCGCGCAGTCGAACGCCACCGTCGGCAGCCCGTACGCCATCGCCTCCATCACCGACATCGGCACCCCCTCCGCGCGGGACGGCAGCGCGAACACCGACGCCTCGACCATCGCCTCCTCGACGTCGGCGACGACGCCCCGGAACTCGACCGACCCGGTCAGCCCGGCGGCGGCCGCCTGCTCGCGCAGCGCGTCCTCGTCCGGCCCGGTGCCGTAGACGTGCAGCCGCCACTCCGGATGGCGCCCGTGCACCCGCTCCCACGCCTCCAGCAGCAGGTCCACGCCCTTCTCGTAGGACAGCCGCCCCACGCAGGCGACCGCGGGCAGGTTGAGCGTCGGGTAGACGGCCGGGGTGACGTGCAGCGCGTTCGGGATGTGGTCGGCGTTCGTCATGCCGTCCCTCGCCCACGCGTCCGCGTCCTCCGGCGTCAAGGTGAGGAACCGGTCGACGTGCGCGAAGTGCCGCTTCACCCGCTGGTACCGGGTCGACTTGCGGCTCGCCTTGTACGACTCGTGGCTCATGCCGATCACCCGCAGCCCGGAGGTGCCGGCCCGCCGGACCCACTCCATCGCCCACACCTGCGGCACGATCACCACGGCGCCCGGACGGGCCGCCGCGAACATCCGGGTCAGGCGGGCGGCGCCGCGCCGCTGCACGGCCGACCGCCACACGTCGCGCCCGCGCGCCGCCGCGTTCACCCGGTCCCGCAGCCGCTCGGGCCGCCACTCCAGCACCGGCGGACGCCACGTGTCGTGCAGGACCTCCACCCTGTACGAGCCGTCGCGGCCGTGGTTGTGCCGGTCCGGCCCGCGGACGATCCCGACGAGCGTGACGCGGTCGCCGCGCTCGGCCAGCATCCGCGCCATGTGGTGCGCCCAGCGCTGCAGGCCCCCCATCTCGTCGACGTTGTTGCAGACGATGAAGACGTCGCGCGGTGCGTGCTCAGCGGTTCCGGTGGGAACCATGGGCGCTCCTTTCTCCGAAGTAACGGTCCACGACGGTGCGCGCGGCGGTGCCGCGGTCGTGCTCCCCGAACCGCGCGGCGAACGCGCGGCGCCGCGCCGCGTGCGCGGACCCGGCGGCGTCCAGGTCCGCGAGCGCGGCGACCAGCTCGTCCTCGGTCCGGGTGACCGGGCCGGGCGCGTGCTCCTCCAGGTCGAAGTAGCCGGTGTCGTGCTCGCCGTCCGCCGGCAGGTGCAGCACGATCGGCCGGTCCAGCAGCGCGTAGTCGAACATGATCGACGAGTGGTCGGTGACGAGCGCGTCGGCGAGCAGGAGCAGCAGGGTCGCGTCCGCGACGTCCCCGACGTCCCGCATGGCCCGCGCCGCCGACGGCGGCAGGTTCGCCCGGCACAGGTAGTGCGGGCGGACGAGCAGGACGATCTCGTCCCCGAGCTCGCGGGCGAACCGCGCCGGGTCCACGGGCGGTTCCATCAGCTTCACCGGCCTGCCCTTCGGCCCCGTCTTGAAGGTCGGCGCGTAGAGGACGGCGCGGCGCCCGTCGTCCAGCCGGAGCGAGCGGCGCAGGGCGGCGACCTCGGCGGCCAGTTCCGGGTCCCCGTCCACGCCGTTGACCAGCGGGTCGTTGCGCGGGTACCCGGCGGGCAGCAGCTCCGCCCGGACGCCGAGCCCCTTGGCGAGGGTGTCCGCGTCGTGCCCGGAGCGGATGAGGAAGCAGTCGAAGCGGTCGACCATCCGCGCGAGCTTCGTCCGGTCGGACGCGGGCCCGCTCTTCATCAGCGGCTGGTCGAGCCCCATCAGCTTGTACGCCGACCCGTGCCAGGTCTGGATGTACGTGGTCTCGGGGCGCTTGCACAGGCCCTCCGGATAGCCCTGGTTGTCGATCCAGAACTCGGCCCGCGCGAGCGCGAGGTGGTAGCGCCACGAGCCCCGCTTCACCAGCTTCGCGTCGGACGGGAAGCCCTTCGCCGACGACGCGTACGACCACACCGCCTCGACCGGGCGGTCCGAGCGGCGCAGCTCGCGGTAGATGTACTTCGGGTTGTCGGAGTAGTGCAGCCCGAGATGGCTCTCGAACACCGCGAGGCCCCTGCGGACCGGAAGCCGGGTCAGGACCCGGTTGAACACCGCGGCCTTCGTCCTGCCGGACGCCAGCGTGCGGCGCATGGAGCGCTCCAGCCGCCGCGCGCGCCGCCAGCCCGTCCGCGCCGGCGGGCTTCCCGCGACCCGGGCGACCGCGGTGGCGGCGCGCCGCGTCCGCGGGTCGTCGGTCGCGAGGGCGAACGCCAGGTGGCCGCCCTCGGTGACGTACGACCGGAGCACGTCGCCCGCGAGACGCGTCAGCCTCGGCCGGACGGGCAGCCCGACGCCGCGCAGGTCAGGCCCGCCCGCGGCGCCCGTTCCGGCGGACTCGCCCGGCCGGGTGACGATCTCCTCGCCGTCCACCTTCACGCGCAGCCGCACGTCCCACACCGGGTCGACGAACCCGATCGGCCGGACGCGGGCGCGCGGGTCGAACTCGGCGCGCCACTCCAGCCGGCCGCCCTCGTGGACGATCTCGGCGGGCACCCGGGCGCGGCGGGCGTCGCGCCGCCGGTCGCGGAACTCCAGGGAGGCCGACAGCGAAGCGCCGCGCGGGATCCGGTCGAGCGGGTTCAGCACGTGCCCGGCCATGCGGGCGCGGCCGCCGCGCATCTCCAGCCGGGTCACGACGGCGGCCGGCCGCAGCTCCGTGAGCGGGCACATGTGGAAGCCGAAGTCGGTGACGTCCAGGACGCGGCGGCCGAGGTCCCCGCGCGGCGGGCCGCCGCCCCAGAAGATCCGGCCGTCCCGCTCCGCCAGCCGGGCCCGCAGGTCCGACCGCCCGCCCGGCAGGTACTCGGCGGCCGCCAGCGCCCCGTCCCGGTCGCCCTCCTTGACCAGGAACGCGGCGATCGCGGCGAGCGGGTTGGCCGTCTCGAACACCACCGGGTCCAGCCCGGCCAGGTAGCCGGCCGCGAGGTCCAGGAACCGGGCCCGGTGCACCGGGTCGCGGTCCCGCAGCTCGCGCAGGTACAGCAGCAGGTCGTGGTTGACGAACTTGGCGTCCTTCGCGCGCTTCAGCCCGTCCGCGCCGCGCAGCTCGAACAGCATGTCGATGCGCCGGTGGATCTCCAGCCGGTCGGCGAAGTTGGCCAGCTCGTCACGGCGGTTGGAGATCGACGGCATCACCTGCCGGTCCCGGACCAGCCAGTTGTAGACCCGGTGCGGGATCAGGGCCGTGCGCGCGGCGGCCATGTACGCCTCCGCGCTGAACAGCAGGTCCTCGTAGTGCAGCCGTTCGACGAAGCGCAGCGCGCCGTCCTCGAGGAACCCCCGGCGGTAGAGCTTGTTCGTCGACAGGGTGTCGTAGAGCAGGTCGGGGTTCTCCTCCAGCGACCCGTACACGGCGCTGCGCTGGTAGAGCCACGGGTACCAGGGCCGGACGCGGTCCTTCGAGCCCTTCGGCACGTCCAGGAAGACCCGGTCGCAGAGCCCGGAGACCAGGTCGGCGCCGGTCTCCTGCGCGGCGGAGAGCAGGTTGAGGCAGGCGTGCCGGTCCAGCAGGTCGTCGCTGTCGAGGAACATCACGTACCGGCCGTCCGACCGCTCGACGCCGACGTTGCGCGGGCGGCCGCAGCCTCCGGAGTTGACCGGCAGGTGCAGCGCGCGGACCCGGCCGGGATGCGCCGCGGCGAGCCGGTCGGCGGCCTCGCCGGTGCCGTCGGTGCTCGCGTCGTCGACGATCACGGTCTCGACACCGCCCAGCGACTGCGCCAGGGACGAGGCGACCGCCCGCGGCAGCCGGGCGGCGTCGTTGTAGGCGATCACCACCACGCTCACATCCGGGCGCACCCGCATGGGCATCCCCTTCCGCTACTCCGGCGTGCCAGGGATTCCTTTCCATCAAGGAGGCGGCGAGGGCCAACCCAGATCAAAAGCTGTCAATGCTTAGCATTACCCGACAGGTCACGGCAGACCACCCCGGGAACGCCAAAGGCGCCCGGTTCGGGACCGGGCGCCTCTGATCCGCAGGAATTGATCATCCCGAGCGGGACGGATGATCAGGACTTGGCGTAGTCGGGGTATCCGTAACCCACGACTTCGGACTTGTCGCGGACCTTCTCCTTGACGGCGTTGTCGGTGTTGCCCTCGATCGTGGTGATCGTTCCGTTGCCGTTGTCCTTGACGACGAGGCCGACGTGGTCGATGCCGTCGATCCCGCCGCTGGACCCGTTCTGCCAGTCGAAGAACACGACCGCGCCGGGCTTGGCGATGTCGCCCCAGCGGCCGGTCTTCTCGAACCACGAGGCGTGCTGGACGGTGTAGGCGTCCCAGCCCATGTTCTTCACGCCCGTCTGCGCGCTGAGCCACGACACGAACATGTCGCACCACTCGGCGCCCCGGTAGTCGCCGACGGTCCCGCCGTCGCGCCGGGCGGTCACCGCGGCGTGCCGGGTGGAGGCGTACCAGTCGGCGTACTTGGTCGAGCCGTTGCGGCTCTCCCCCTCGCCGAGCTGCGACTTCGCCAGCTTGATCACGGTGGACGCGGCGACCGTGCGGGACGCCTTGCGGGCGGCGCGCTCGGTCCCGGCGCGCTCGGTCCCGGTGTGCTCGGACGTGCCCGTCGCGGCGCTCTCGCGGTGCGCCGCGGCGGCGGCCTGCGCGGGGGTCTCGGCGGACGCGGTGTCCCCGGTCAGGGGGTTGAAGATCGCGAGTCCGACCGCCCCGGCCATCACACCCGCCACGGCGACGCCCACGGCCCGGTCCTCGGGGCTCATGCGGGCGAGCGCGGCGCGGGGGGCGGCGCCGGTGAGGCGCAGCGCGCTCAGTCGGGGGGCGATGCTCTTGGTAAGACGATCGAAACGACCGGTCATGCAGGGAATCTCCTTGTCTCCCATGACGCCTACCGGGTTAGCTGACGGATTCGGGCATGGAAGAGCCCTACGGCGCGCGGACGCGCCGATTCACCCCTGGAACCTTGGGTCCCCGGCTCCGTCCGGTCGGATGGACCTGGACGGACTCGGCCTCGCACCGCGGGTCGCGGTGCCGGATATTCGGATGTATCTCAGCGACTGATCTCGAGGGGGCGCGCATCGTGTGGCGCGCGTCGCGTGCGGATTCCGCTCAGCGACCCTCGGCCGCGCATGGAAGCGGCCGGCGTGCAACGCATGGAACGCGCTGCGTGATTCGTGCAAGAAGGTACCAACCTCCTGCGGAAAAGCAAACCAGCCGCAAAAGGATCTTTTGCCTGCTCAACGCCGTTCCAACCCCGCTTCAACCGCCTCCGGCCGCCACCCCTTCCCGATCTTTCTCCGGACCGCCGCGAACCCTTACGGCATAGGGGATTCCCCGCACGGCACCGCGACCCGGGAAAGGTAAAATGATCAAAAGGCGCCCGGCTCCGCCGCCCTTCACCGCGGCGGGCGCGCACGGCGGCGCAGATCACACGGGCGGCACCGGACACACGCCCGTGTGTCCTACATCACTCCAGCTCAGAGCGGTCCTGACCTGCCGATGATCACTCCACGTGCAGGGCGAACATCGTGGTGTCGTCGGCCGCCCGGTCGTGCTCCATCCGCGCGAGGACCTCGTCCAGCGCCAGTTCCGGCCCCGCCGACGACTCCCGCAGAATTCCGGTGAGCCGCTCGATCCGCTCGTCGAGATCGGTGTCCCGGCGCTCCACCAGGCCATCGGTGTAAAGGAACAGCAGATCCCCCGGCCGCAGTTCCGTGGAGATCGTCGTGTACTCCCAATCCGGCAGCGCGCCGAGCATCGGATCGCGATAGACCTCCAGCGGCTCGGCGTGCCCGTCCCGCACCAGGATCGGCGGCAGATGCCCGGCGCACGTCCACTCCATGACCCGCCGGTCCGGCCGGTAATGGCCCACGATCGCGGTGCCCGTCGCCGGCGGGTCCATGCTGCCGACCAGCTCGTTCAGCCAGCCCACCAGCTGCCCCGCCGACTCCCCCGTGCACGACAGGCCGAGCAGCCCGTTCCGGCTGCGCGCCATCGACGCCGCCGCCGGGAGGCCGTGCCCCGCCGCGTCCCCGATCGCGAACAGCGCCCGCCCGTCCGGCATCGCCCGGGTGGCGAACCAGTCCCCGCCGATCCGCGCCGTGCTCTCCGCCGCCAGCGCGCGGATCGCCACCCGCAGCCCCGGCAGCCGCTCGACCTCGCCCTCGTCCGGCAGGATCGCCCGGCGCAGCGTCACCGCCACCTTGCGCTCCTGGGCCGTCCGCGCCTGCTGCTTGAGCATCTGCCGGCGCGTCTCCGCCAGCGCCCGCTCCACCCCGCGGCGCCGCGTGATGTCCTGCGAGACGATGTTGATCGACACCGGCAGCCCGGAGTCGTCCAGCACCGGCTCGGCGAACACCCACAGATGCCGCGGCGCGCCGTCCTTGCCGATCACCCGGTGCTCGGCCTCCACCGGCTCCCGGCGCGAGAACATCGTCTGGACGGCCTCCTCGACCAGCGGCAGGTCGTCGTCGGCGACCACCTTCGGCAGGTCGTGCGGCGCCGGCGGCACCTCGTCCGGCCCGAGGCCGTAGTTCGCCAGCATCTGCGGCGTCCAGTCCGCCTGCCCGGTGACCAGGTCCCACTCCCCGAACCCGATCAGCGCCAGCCGCTCCACCCGCTCCAGCCGCCGCGCGCTGCGGTCCTCACCGGAGTGGTACCGCCAGGTGAGGCACACGCCCGTCGGCACCTGGACGCACCGCACGCTCATCCGCGACGACCGCGACAGCCCGCCCTGCACGGTCGAGTACATGATCGAGTCGCGGTCCAGGGCCGTCCCGCCCTCCAGCACCGCGACGTAGTCCTCGAACAGCCCGCTGAGCGCCGCCCCCGGATCCGTCCGCAGCAGCCGCTGCCCCGCCAGCTCCTCGGCGCCCCGCCCGAACAGGTCCCGGGCGGCCTCGTTCAGCTCGGCGTACAGGAAGTCCTGGACCTCGCCGTCCGGGCCGCGCACCGGCACCAGGTGCGCCGCGGAGTCCAGCGCCCCGTCCAGCAGCCCCCGCGCCACCGGATCCGCGGGCAGCCCCTCGATGAGCTCGGCGTCGCCCCCGGTGTCCTCGGCGGCCAGCCGGTGCAGCAGGTCCTCGGCCTCGGAGACCACGCCCCGCCGGTCGGTGTCCTCCGCGCGCGGCGGCCGCCGCCCGGCCACCACCGCGCCCTCGGCACCGACGCCGCCGCCCTGGACGACCATGGCCGCCGCCTCCGGCAGCTCCATCTCCAGGTCGCGGGCGAGCCAGATGAGGTGCTGCAGCGCCTCCCCGGGCGGGACCCCCAGCCGCCGGGCCAGCATCACCCGCGCCTCGGCGAGCACCGCGCGGTCGTGCGCCGCCCCGCGCAGGCCCTCGAGGTCCGCCGCGTGCACTCCAGGCGGTCCCCACGTGCCGTCCGCTTCCGACACCCCAGTCCCCCGTTCGGCGTTTCATGCCTGGGAGAAAAAGCTACATACGTCGGCGAAGGTCCGTTCGCCACCATCTTCGTTACCAGTCCGGATCTTTACCCGGCTTTTTCTTTTCGCCCCAATAGGACCGCTTTCACTGACCCTCCGGAAACGAACCCCTACCCACCTCTGTGACCTGCATCACAGCCCCCGCGAGCGCCGTCACGCACCCCGCCGCCGCCTCCGCGGACGTCCCCTCCGGATGCAGCGTCAGCACCGCGACGATCTTCCCGTCCACCACCCCGGTCGTGTGCAACGCGGGCCGTCCGAGCCCCAGCTCCTCCGGCGCGGGCCGCCGGTCCGGCACGTCCTCGAACCCCGACCACCCCTGCTTGACCGCCAACGGCCCCGGCACCGCCCCCGCGATGCCGAAGACCTGATCGAACCCGTCCGCCCCCTTCTCCCCCATCCGCCCCAACTGCTCCAACACGAACCGCCCCTCCGGCACCCCCAACGCATACCGATAAGTACGCACCACATCGCCTGCACTGATCCCCGTGTACCCCCACCACCCGGGCATGTCCTGCGGCGGCGGCACCGTCTCCCGCAACCCGGCCCGCCTCACCATCCGCTCGACGATCTCCGCCTGCCCGCCGCGCTCCCACACCTCGTCCGCCGCCGCGTCATCGCTCGCCCGCAGCATCGCCTCGACCATCTCCCGGTCCCGCCCGTCGACCACCCGCCCCCGCAGGAAGTCGAGCGCCAGGAGCACCTTCACCACCGAGGCCGACCGGAACACCTCCGCCGGCCGCCGCTCCGCCACCGCAAGCCCCGCCGCGACATCGAAGACGGCCCACGAGGCCCGCACCCCCGCCGGCACCTCCACCGCCCAGAACCCGGTACGCACGACCCTCCAGACTGCGCTAGAGTAATCACGCCCGCTAAGGCGGGCACCGGGACGTAGCGCAGTTTGGCAGCGCACTTGACTGGGGGTCAAGGGGTCGTGGGTTCAAATCCCGCCGTCCCGACAGAGAAAGGCCAGGTCAGAGGGGCTTCGGAGATCACTCCGGAGCCCTTTTTCGATCTTGAAGGTCGATGGGGAGCCAAAAGGGGAGCCACCGTCACCCGATCTACGCCGACTTGCTCGGACCGAACACCACGTCGACGACCTCCGCGCCCTTGGTGACCACCGGCCGGAGTTGATGCCGGTAGACCTCCCCGGTGACCGCCGGCGAGGAGTGCCCGCACAGATCGGCGATCGCCTCGATGGGCAGCCCGCCGTCACTCATGATCGAGACGAACGAGTGACGCAGTTCGCGCGGCGACCAGGTCTCCCCGATCCCCGCCTTCTTGGTGATGAGCCGGAACGCCCGCCGCACGTTGGCGGCGTCCAGCGGTCGGCCGCTCGTCGAGCAGAACACCAGGCCGTTGTCCTGCCACACCTCCCCCGCTTTGAGCCGCTGCGCGGCCTGCCGCGTGTGGTGTTTGCGCAGAGCCTCCGCCGCCCGTCCAGGCAGTTCCAGCGTCCGGCGCGACTTCTCGGTCTTGGTGTCGCCGCCGGCCCGCACGGACCGCCACACGTAGATGGCGAACCTTTCGTGATCGAAGCCAGCCTTGACCACCGGCCGCCATTCTTCTTCGTCGACCCACGCCACGACGTGGTCCCATTGCAGCGCCCGCGCCTCTTCGGTGCGGACGCCCGTCAGGAGGCTGAGCTCGACGTAGGCGTGCAGTCGCGATGACTTGGCGGCCTCGAGAACGGCTTGGGCCTGCTCGAGCGTGAGCGCCCGGCTTGGACGCCCGGCAAGGCCCTTGGGGGTCTTGACCAGCTCGGCCACGTTCCGGGTGACCATATCTCGCGCCTGCGCCTGACGGATCGCGCGCTTGAGGATCGCGTGCACGAGCCGCAGGGTCCGGGTGGACAGCGAGCCGGTGAGTCCGTCGAGCCAGGTGTCCACGTCGTCCGCCCGCAGGTCGCCCAGCTTGGGCTTGCCGATCAGCGGGATGACGTGCTTGCGGGCGAGACTCCGGTAGTTGATGACCGTGTCGTCGTCGAGGCCCCGAAGGCCCTTGGCGAGCCAGTCCTCCACGGCGTCCCCGACCGTGTAGTTCACGGGAGTCTTGACCCCCGCTTCCAGGTCGGCGACTGCCTCCTTGAGCCTGTCCAGAACCTGACTCTTGGTCCTTCCCTTCCGCTTGAGCCGCTTGCGCTTGCCGTCCGGCCCGAAGCCGAGGGCCACGGCTCCGGTATAGCCCCCTTTCTCCTGGTAGATGGTTCCTGCGTACTTACCGATCAAGATCTTGCTCAATCGATCGCTCCTCGCGTCGGTCGAGATACTCCTTGATCGCTTTCCTGATGACCCAGGACACGTCGCGTTCCTGCGACTCCGCGTAAACGGCAAGGCGCTGCTTGAACGCCATGTCCACCCGCACCGCGGGCAGGGTCGTCCTGTCTTGCTTCATGTGTGCATCTCCTCTCGTCAGTTGCCTGTGCCGAGGTGAGATCGCGCTCGTGTCGATGGAGTTATCAAGAAGCGACCCCCGGGCCCCTCGTCGGAGAGGCCCGAGACCATGCGTAGCACACCGTAGCGCAAGCACTACAGACAGTGCGCGTCACTCTTCGAGCGAGGCGATGAAGTCGGCGAGCTGTCGAGCGGTGATCCGGCGGAGCCGTCCGATCTTGATGCTGCGCAGGCGGCCGGTCCGGATCAGCATGAACACCTTGTCTCGACCGATCTGAAGAGTCTCGGCGACCTGCTTGACCGTGTAGACCTGGATCTTCTCGTCTCCTGGGATCTCTTCGGCGGCGAGTCGTTCCGCCTGGGCGAGCCGGCATTGACCCGCGTGGCCAGCGCGGTCGCTTGTTTCTCGGCTTCCGACACCTCCGCTGAGCTCCCGAGCATCCCGAGGTCCGCGTCGCACGTCTTCTCGATTCGTGTGTGCGGTCATGCGAAGCACCAGCCGGTGTCGCAGGAGCCGTCACCGTCTTCGAAGGGAAGGGTGTCGGTGTTGGGGGTGATGGCGAACAGGAAGGTCCGAAAGTCGACGTGGCCTTGGGCGGCCAGGACAAGGGCGGCGGTGGATTGCCAGCCGCCGCCGTAGCTGAACGCCCGGATCGGCCCGCACGGCGGCGGTGTCTTCCTGGTTCGGGATGGTGCCGTGTGGCGGGCGGTTCGTTTCGACCGGGCGCGGCCGTCGGGGTGATCGTGGTCGCGGTGGTCGCGGCAGTTCCGGTGGGTGGTGGCGTGGGTGTGGTGGTGGGGCATGGCCCTCCGGTCAGGCTGCGCTGTGGGAAGTGCTCGGGCGGGTGGCGCCGATGTATTGGTGTTCGCGGTAGGGGTTGCCGGTGAACTGGGAGATGCGGACGATGTCGCCGGTTTGTGGGGCGTGGATCATTTGTCCGTGGCCGTAGTAGAGGCCGACGTGGTGGATCGTCGCTGGGTTTCGGGTGTTGGTGGCGAAGAACAGCAGGTCACCGGGGCGTAGTTGGGTGCGTGGGATGTGCGGGCCAGCGGTGTACTGGGCGGCGGCGATGCGTGGGAGTTGGATGCCGGCCTTTGCCCAGGCGTATTGGGTGAGGCCGGAGCAGTCGAACCCTTTGGTCCCGGCGCCTTGGGCCGTGCCGTAGCTCGGGCCTGCCGGTCCGCCGCCGCCCCAGGAGTAGGGGGTGCCGAGCCAATACAGCGCGGCGCGGACCGCGATGGCGCCGCGTCCGCTCGCGGCGGGTGTGGGGGTGGCGTAGGCGGCGGCCTGGGTGAGGACTTTGTGGACGTACCAGTCGGCGTGGTTGTACTGCCAGATCGCCTGGTACAGGTGCCGTCCGCCTTGACCGGCGTGCTTGGCGCACAGGTAGCGGGCGGCGCCGTAGATGGCGTCGGCGGGGTTATAGCGGTCAGTGTGTCCGTCGTGGTCGCCGTCAACGCCGTAGGTCGCCCAGGTCCCCGCGAGGAACTGCATGGGGCCGGCGGCGCCCGCGCTGTTCTCCCCAGTCTTCACGCCGGGTGCGGTGGAGCGGCCATGGTCGGATTCGATCTTGCCGATCGCGGCGAGGATGTTCCAGCCCAGGCCCGGGCAGGTTAGGGCGGCGTCGAGGTACCAGCGCAGGTAGGCGGGTGGGATGTCGGTGCGGGCGAGCCGGGTGGGCGCTCCCGCAGCCGGACCGGCGCTGATGGCCTGGTCCTGTTGTCCGGCGAGGAGTAGGACGAGGGCGAGTGGGAGCGCCAGGACGGCGGCGCAGATGGTGGCGGCGGCCTTCACCGTGCGGGCCGCCGCCGGGTCGCGGTGTTAGTCGGTGTTGGTGGTGGGGTGTTGGGCGGTGGTGCGGGCGCGTCGTTGGGCGCGGTAGCCGGCTCCCTTCTTGGGCTGGTCGCTGGGGTTGGGTGTGTCTGGGTCATCGGCGGGGCCCCCGGGTTGGTGGTGGGGCTGCCGCAGCACCTCGCGGACTGCTTCCCAGGAGTAGCGGAAGTCCTTGCCGGTCTTGAGCGCGGGGATCTGCCCGGCGTTGGCCATCCGGCGGACGGTCTGGGGCGACAGGCCGAGTTTGGTCGCGAGTTCGGCGGTGGTGAGCACGTCGGGGTCGCGGCCGGGCGTGTCGGTCATCGCTGGGGCTCCTGGGGTTGCGGTCATGGTGCGGGTGGTCCTTCCAGTGTGGCGGATCGGGTGCTGCGGTAGCGCGTTGTCAGTGGTGTTGGCTTGTGAAGAAGTTGTTTGGTGATGCTTGCGCTCCACAAGTCTGCCACTTACTGTAATCACTCATCAACCCAGAGCAATGATTCGGGGGTATGGGTGAGTCTTCGCCAAACCAGAACGATCCGCCCGGCATCGGGACCGGAACCGGGACCAGGCGCAGCGCCGGGCGTCGAGCCGGAGGCGCTGGATGTGGTGGTGGCCGGTGCGCACGGCGGCGCCGGCACCAGCACTCTGGCGGCGCTGCTGCCGGCGGTATGGGACATGGGCTCGATCGAGTCGCTGCTGGATCTGGACTGTGCTCCGCTGGACACCAAGGGCCGGCCGATCGTGCTCGCGGCGCGTAACACCGCGGTGGCGGCCACGCGGGCGACGGCAGCGATCGGGGTCCTGCGCGAGTGGGACGAGCGGGTGGCGGCGCTGGCGATCGTCAGCGATGGAGGTCCGGAGTCGCGGGACGCCACCGCCCGGTTCGCGCTGCTGGAAGCGCGCGTCGGCGGGATCGTCCGGGTCCCCCACGTCCGCCAGCTACGCCTGGCCGAGGCCCCGACCGAGGTCGTCCTGCCCGGTAAGGCGCGACACGCCATCGACCAGCTCCGCCGCCTAGTGGGCGACGCCGATGGCAGCGTAGCGGTGCGCTGCGGGGAGGTGGGATGTCGCTGACTCTCTTCGTTCTCCGCGCGGCTCAGGTCGGTCGGCTGCTGGAGGAGCCGTGGCGGCTGCGGCCACAGGACGGTCTGGGAGTGCCTGTGCCCGACCCGCCGCCGGCGCCGCCGCCGGGGCTGGACGCCAAAATGAACACGCTGCTGTCGTGGGGCAAGTGGGGCGTGCTGATCTGCGGCGTCGCCGGGCTGTTCATCTGCGCAGGCCAGATGGCCATCGGCCGCAAGAACCGTTCCACCTTCGCTGCCGACGGCGCCACCGGCATCCCTTGGGTGCTGGGCGGTCTCAGCCTGGCGGCCACCGCGGCCCCCATCGTCGGGGTGTTCTTCAAATGACCCGACTCCCTCGCATCACACGGCCGCGCAACGCGGACACAGCCAGCTCATCGTCCCGGCGCATCGGTGGATTGCTCCTCGCCGCGATCGTCGGCGGCGGTCTTGTTGGCGCCGCCACGCATCTGACCGTTCCCGCTCCCGATCCGACCCAGCACATCACGCGGGCTTCCATCCCTCCGTCTCCCCCAGATAAGCGGGTGATGGCCGCTCCGCCCCTGTCGTTCGCCGAGATGACCTGGCGCGACTACCACGGCGTCGCCCTCCCCTACTCCGCCGCGGACGGCCCTCGCAGCACCGCCGGTGATCTGGCGTCGGGGTTCGCTCGGACACCGTCCGGGGCGCTGCTGGCGGCGGTGCACGTCGCGGTGCGCGCCAACGCGCAGTGGGGGCCGAAGGTGTTCGAGCCGACCATCGCCGAGCAGGTCATCGGCCCGGACGCTCCCACTCTGCTGGCCGCAACGCGGCAGCTCTACGACAAGCGCCGCGGGAAGCTGCGAGACGGGGCGGCGCTGGGGCGCGCGTACGTGGTGCTGGAGGGGTTCCGCTGGCAGGGCTACTCCCCCGACGCCGCCAGCCTCGACCTGGTCTCCGCCGGGCCCGGCGACAGCGACATGACGGTGCGGGCCGTCACCCGGATTCAACTGCAGTGGCAGGACGACGACTGGCGGGTCATCGCCCCGCCCGGCGGAACCTGGGGCGGGGCGGCAGCCTCGATCCCCTCTGCCGACGGCTACGTCCGCTTCCCGAACGGAGGCGGCGGCTCATGACGATGCTCTTGGTTCCACCGGACCCGTGCTCATCGGTGCTGGACCCGGGCTGCGTGCAGACGGTCGACAACGACGACCATCCCTGGGGCCCGCCGATGCCCGACATCCCCGGCGAAATCGGCAGCAATGCCGTCGAGAAGGCGGCGAAGGCGTTCCAGTCCGCGGTGGGGTGGCTAGTCTCCCACACCGCGTCCTGGTGGGTGAAGACGCCCTCGCCGAACCTGGAGACCGAGTCGGCGATCGGGTACCTGCAACTGTTGGTGCAGCCGTTGACGGTCGCGGTGGCGGTGCTGGCGCTGCTCGTGGTCGCCGGGAAGATGGCGCTCACACGCAAGGCCGCCCCCGCGATCGACGTCGGCCGTGGCCTGCTGGTGCTGGCCACCGTGACCGCGATCGGGACGGTGCTGCCGAACCTGCTGCTGCAGTGGGGCGATGAGTGGTGCGGCTGGGTGTTGAACGCCTCCTCGCAAGGCGGCTTCGCCAAGCGAATGGCCGAGATCGTCATCATCCCGACCGGGACGCCGGCGGCGCTGGTGCTGGTGCTGTCCCTGGTGGCGCTGTTCATCGGCATCGTGCAGGCACTGCTGTTGCTGTTCCGCGGCGCCGCTCTGGTCATCCTCGCCGGACTGCTACCGCTGGCCGCCGCCGGAGGCATCACCGCCGCAACGAAGTCGTGGCTGACCCGGGTCGGGGGCTGGATGCTCGCGCTCATCTTCTACAAACCCGCTGCAGCGGCCGTCTATGCGACCGCGTTCACCCTCATCGGGACCGGCAAGAACCTGCATTCGGTGCTCATGGGATTCGCGATGATGCTGATCAGCCTGATCGCGTTCCCGGTGCTGCTGAAGTTCTTTACCTGGACCACCGGCGGCGCGGAAGCCGGGAGCGGCGGCGGCATCCTCGGCGCGCTGATGGGCGGCGCCACCGCCCTTGGTGCTCTGCGCGGATACGGTGCGGCCGGCGGCTCCGGCAGTGGAGGGCGCGGCGCGGCCAGCGAACATGCCGACTATCTCAGCCAGCAGCTCGGCGACCAAGACAACACCGCTTCCGGTGCCGCGCCGTCCCCACCGCAACCCGACTCCGGGCAAAGGGTCCAGGGCGGCTTCGCCGACATCGGCGCCGCGGATTCTTCGAGCCCTGATCCCGGTGCGCCGGCAGGAAGCACGCCACCGGGCTCCGACCAGTCCGCGACCACCGGAAATACGGCAGGCAACGCTGGCGGATGGGCGCCACCCGACGGTGGTCAAGGTGAGCCGGTCGGCCCCGCGACTATGCAGACGGCTGAACGCGAGCGGCACCGCGGCGCGGACACCCTGCGCTGGATGGGCAATCCCACCGGCTCCACAGACACAGGAGGCTCTGGCGGCCCGTCGGGCGCTGCCGGTGAAGGAGGTGGCGCAGGTGGGGCATGACATCCGCACCTACGGTGGCTGGCGGCGCCGGCATGGCATCGGGCTGCTCGGGCTGGACACCACCGCCACCTTCATCGCGCTTGGCGTGGCGGTGCTGCTGGTTCTGGTCGCCGCCATCGCTCCCGATGTCCTCGTCTACCTTCTCCCGCCGATTGCGGTGGTGGGCGGGTTGGGGCTGATCCGGGTCGGTGGGGTGCCGATCGGGCGGCTGGTGGTGGCGCGGTGCCGGTGGCGATGGGGCGTGCTGCGCGGCCACAACCGTTATCGCGCCGGCGTCGTCATCGACCACCCGCGCGCCTTCCAGCTTCCCGGCGTGCTGGCGCCGTTGACGTTGCTGAGTGCCGAGGACGGGTACGGCGGCCGGTACGGGATCGTGTGGGACCGGCGTACCGGGCTGCTCACCGCGACGTTGCGGGTGGTGCCGGCCTCGACGTGGCTGGCCGACCGGACCGACGCCGACTCCTGGGTCGCGGCCTGGGGAGGCTGGCTCGCCGCCCTCGGTCACATGCCCCCGGTCCGGTGGGTCACCGTCACCGTCGATACCGCGCCCGAGCCCGGCTCCACGCTCGCCGACGCGGTCCGGCAGGCCGTCATGCCCAGCGCGCCTGAGCGGGCGCGGGCCATCATGAACGAGTTGGTGCAGGCGGCTCCGGCCGCGGCGGCCGATGTCGATACCCGCGTCTCGGTCACCTTCGACCCCAGATCCTCGGCTGCCGCGCCCAAGGATCTGTTCGAGGCGGTCGCCGACCTCGGCCGCATCCTCGACGGGCTGGCGTCCCGACTCGGCGGCTGCGGAGTGTCGGTCCAGGGCAGGGCGACCGCAGCGGAGATCGCCGGGACGGTGCGGACCGCGTTCGACCCGCACGCCCGCGGCGAGGTCAACCGCCTCCTGTCCGGGCCACGGGCCGATGAGGTGCTGGGCTGGTGTGACGCAGGCCCAGTCGCCGCGACCGAGCACACCGGCCACTACGAGCACGACGGTGGTGTCTCGGTGAGCTGGGCCTGGCACGAGCCGCCCCGCCAAAACGTCCGCGCCGACATCCTCGCCCGCCTCGTCGCGCCCGGCCCATTCCCCAAGCGCATCACCTTGCAGTACCGGGCGCTGCCCGCGGCGGCTGCGAGCCGTGTCCTGCAGCAGGAGGTGAACGCGGCGGCGTTCCGCACGCAGTTCCGGCGCCGCACCGGCCGCGACGAAACCGCCCGCGACAGCTGGGACTCTGCGCGCGCCCGCCAAGCCGCCGCCGAAGAGGCCATGGGGGCCGGGGTGTGCCTGGTGTCGATGTACGCCACCGTCACCGTCACCGAACCCGAGCAGCTGCGCCGCGCCGTCGCGCACGTCGAGGCGTCCGCGGACGCCGCCAAGATCCGGCTGCGGCGGCTGTGGGGCAGCCAAGCCGCCGGGTTCGCCACCACCCTGCCGTGCGGCATCTGCCCACCCGAACTCTCTCGCCGCCTCAACCACTGAACCGGAGAACACAGCACATGACCTCGGTTGAAGCACAAGCCATGGCCGAGCCACTCGCGCCTGCCTGGGGCTGGCGCGGCCCTGATACCGGACGCGCCGCCCACATCGAACCCGCGTCCGAATACCAGACCACCACCAGCCAGGTCTGCGGCCTCTATCCCTTCACCGCCGGCTCGGGCACACCGACGATCGGCACCCCGGTCGGACGCCACCAGCTGTGGGGCGAGGTCGTCTGCCTCGACCCGCTGGCCTGGCTGCGGGCGGGTCTGGTCACCAACCCCGGCATGTTCGTGCTCGGCCAGCCCGGCACCGGCAAGTCCACGCTGGTCAAACGCCTGGTAACCGGCGCCGTCGCCACAGGCACCACCCCGATCATCCTCGGCGACACCAAACCCGACTACACCCGCCTGGTCGACTACCTCGGCGGCCAGGTCATCCGCGTCGGACGCGGCGTCGACCGTATCAACCCCCTCGACGCCGGCCCCTTGAACGAAGCCCGCCGGCGCCTCGCCGGCGCCGATGCCGAGGCCCTGTGGTGGGAAGTCCGGTCGCGTCGGCTGTCGCTGCTGCTGGCCCTGGCCACCCTGGTCCGGGAAGCCCGCATCACCAACGCCGAAGAGGTCGTTCTCGGCCGCGCCATCGACCTGCTCGACGACCGCCTCGACCGCGACCCGACGATCGTGGACGTCCTGCACATCCTCGAACAAGGCCCCGAGGAGCTGCGGTCGGCGACCCGGACCGACACCGCCGACTCCTACCGCGCCCAGACCCGCGACCTCGTGTTCACCCTCGACCTGCTCATCTCCGGGTCGCTCGCAGGCGTCTTCGACGCCGCCACCACTCGCCCGCTCAACCTCGACGCCCCCGCGGTCAGCGTCGACATCTCGCGGGTCCGCGCCGCCGGCGACAAGCTGCTCACCGCCGCGATGCTGTGCACCTGGGCTTATGCGTTCGGCATGGTCGACGCCGCGACCACTCTTGCCGACCTGCACGCTGCTCCGCGCCGCTCCTACCTGGGCGTCATGGACGAACTCTGGCGCGCGCTACGCGGCGCCCCCGGGCTGGTCGAGCACGCCGACTCCCTCACCCGCCTCAACCGCGCCAAGGGCATGGCCTCCATCATGATCACCCACTCGCTCGCCGACCTGGACTCGCTGGCCACCGAGGAAGACCGCGCCAAGGCCAAAGGCTTCGCCGACCGCTCCGCCATCACCGTCCTGGCCGGACTCCCACCGCGCGAGCTCGCCCGGATACACGAGATCACTCCACTCACCGGTCCCGAGCAGCAGCTCGTCACCTCGTGGTCGGCGCCGGACTCCTGGCAGCCCGGCGCCCGCCACCCCGGACGCGGCAAGTACCTGATCAAGACCGGCGAACGCCTTGGCATCCCCGTCGAACTCTCCCTCGTCGGCCCCGAGACTGACCTGTACGACACCGACCAGGCCATCCGGGCGACCGTATGATCCGAGCCCTCGGGCCCCGTGCCTCGATCCTCGACTCCAACGCCGGCGCCGCCTGGCTCGTCCTGGCCGCCTGCTGGGCACCCATCGCCGCCCTCTGGCTGGTCTGGGTCGCGGCCAAGCTCGCCGCAACCCTCGTCGGAGGTTCCGTTGCCCACTTCGGCGCGGGCTTCGCCGTCGCGATCGCCCGCCGCCAGTTCCAGACCGCCTGGCCCGCCACGCCAACACCGCTCGTCCTGCTCATCTTGGTACTGCTGCTCGCCGCCCTGGGTGGGGTCGGCTGGACGCTCTGGCGGCGCATCGCAGAACGCCTTCCCTGGCCCGGAGACGCAGTGGCCGCACTGGCTGACAACCCCGGCCTCGCCGAACTCCAACCGGCCGCGACAGCGAGAAAGGCCGTCGCGCTGCGCCACTCCCTCACCGCCCCGCCAGATCAGCTCGACCGAGACGACATCGGCCTGGTCCTGGGGGACGTGCTGCTGCCGGGTGACCGGACCGGGCCCACGCTGTTCGCCTCGTTCGAGGACACCGTGATCGCCTTCATGGCGCCCCGGTCGGGTAAGACGACCACCCAGTCGATTCCGCACGTGCTGTCGGCGCCGGGGCCGGTCATCGCCACCAGCAACAAAGCCGACCTGTGGGTCGCCATCTCCACCGTCCGCGCCGAACGCACCAAAGGCCGGACCTGGCTGTTCGACCCGCAGCACATCACCTACCAACCCCAGACCTGGTGGTGGAACCCCCTCGCCGGGCTGACCACCGTCGAAGACGCCCACCGCCTGGCCGGCCACTTCGTCCTCACCGTCGACGACGGCCAGAAGAAGGACCTGTGGGGGCCGGCGGCCCAGGACCTGCTGTGCGCGCTGTTCCTGGCCGCCGCCACCTCCGGCCGCTCCCTGCACCACGTCGCCCAATGGCTCGACGAACCCGCCGTCCCCACCCCCATCGAACTACTCCAAGAAGCCGGATTCCAGCTCATGGCCTCCTCGCTGAAGGGCACCCAGAACGGCGCGGTCGAAACCCGCGACGGGATCTACCAGACCGCCCGCACCGCCGCCAAAGCCCTCCGCGACCAGCAAATCCTCGCCTGGGTCACCCCCGCCCGCGACCTGCCGGTCTTCGACCCGCACGCCTTCGCCGGCACCCGCGACACCCTCCACCTGCTGTCCAAGTCCCTGTCGGCTGCAGCTCCTCTGATCGCCGCGCTCACCGACACCACCATGCGCGCCGCCGAACGCCGCGCCGAACAAGCCGGCGGACGCCTCGACCCGCCCCTGATCGTTGCGCTCGACGAGGCCGCCAACATCTGCCGCATCGCCGACCTCCCCCAGCTGTACTCCCACCTCGGGTCGCGCGGGATCATCCCGGTGACCATCCTGCAAAGCTACGAGCAGGGCGTCACCGTGTGGGGCGAGCCCGGCATGGCCGCGTTGTGGGGCGCTGCGACCCGCAAACTCATCGGCGCCGGCATCGACTCGCCCCGCCTGGTCCGCGACCTGGCCACCCTCATCGGACAACACGACGTCCCCGTGCGCTCCATCACCTACAACGACGGACGCGCCAGCGAACAGGTCTCCCTGCGCCGCCAAGACATCCTCGAAGCCGCCGACATCCGCGCCCTGCCCACCGGCACCGCCCTCCTGCTGGCCACCGGCACCAAACCCGCCCTGCTCCGCCTGCGCCCCTGGTACCGCGGCCCCCACGCCACCGCCATCAACAAAGCCATCCAGGCCGCCGACACCGCCATCGCTCAAGCTGCCCGCCGCCACCACGGCCAGCCCGAACGCACTCAGCTGCCAGAGCTGGACGCCTAGCTCCGCGCCCCGCTGCCCAAGGAATCCGCCGAGACAAACGGGTGACGTCGTCATGCCCGACTCCATAGTTCAGGAGGCTCAGTGCCCGTCGAAGACATCGCGACCAACCCTGCGGGCGACAAGCTCAAGCCGCTGTACCCCAGCCTGACCAGCTGGGTGACGACCCACTTCGTCCCCATGTACCGCCGCACACTCGGCGGCGAATTCCGCTGGTGCGCCCAATGGTGGCACCACGGCGAGGCGATCTCCCGCCTCACCGCCCTCTGGTACGCCTGGGAAGCCATGCGGCTGCAAGGCGCCACCGGCATGGCCCTGTGGTACCGCGACCACCTCGACCACCAACTCCCCGTCCTCCTCGGACCCCGCGGCCCCTTCTACCAGTGCACCGAGAACGAGCACCTCACCCCGCACGAAGCCCGCGTCACCCCGGTCCCCGACGGCTGGCTCGGCCCCGACAACGGCGTCCCCGCTCTCGCCGAAGCCTGACCCCGGCCCACCGCCTCTCACGCCATTGCCTGGAGATTCGCATGCCCGATCCCGATGACGCCATCGCCGCAGTGCTCGACGCCTACCAGCGCGAACTGCTGTCCAGCGACGTTCCCAGCCATCGCACCGACCCGTCCCTGGCCGGATCGCTCGTCCAGTCGTTGCTCGAACAGCTCGCCCGCTACGCCGCCCAGCACGGACTGGACGTCCACGACACGCTCGAGGAGCTGCACCAACGCAGCATCGACCGCAGCGGCACGAAGACGGAGCCCGTCCACAACTTCCGACTCGGCACCCAAGTACAGATTCGCCAACAGGAGACCGCCACCGGAGCCAAGCCCCGGTACCCGCGCTGGCGCGGCTTCATCACCTCCCTCACCGAAGCACCGGGTGGCGACGCCCGGTGCACGGTCCGCGTCCCAGCCGTCGCCGACACCATCCACGTGACCGCGTCCGAACTCGAACCCGCCGACTCACTTCTGCCGGTCGCCACGCGAACCGCCGGAGTCGTGCACCAAGCGCGTGACGCCGAGGAAACGATCACCGCTCTCACCGCCCGGCTCGAACGCAACGCCGACACCGCCCCGGTCACCTACCAGGAAAAGCTGGACGACCTGGCTCGGCTGTCCGAAGCCCTGGCCACATGGTCCGGCGGCCAGCCTGAAGGGATCGTCCGCCACCTGCCTCCCCGCATCTCAAATGCCGCCCGCCAAACCGACAGCGCCGACAGCGCCGACCCGCCTGGCCTCGCCCCGGTCGCCCGGCTCGCCGCGACCGGGTTCCCGCAAGGCCCCACACCCATTCGGCCCGACGACCCGCCCACCGTCACGAGGCTGCCGGACCGCTCCAATCGACGCCCGCGCCGCCCCTAGGACGTCGCAACACCCACGGCACCAAGCCACCTGCTGCATGGAGGTTCCATGACCGAAGCCGGCACCGAAGAGTTCGCCGAGTTCGGAGCCGCAGCTCTCGATGCCTTCCAAGCCCTCTTCGAGCAGACCGAGCACCTCGACCACCGGACAAACGACGAGGACGCCCGCGAGCTGATCAGCGACCTGCTGGTCGACCTGATGCACTACGCCGAGCACCGCGGAATCGAGTTCAACGACCTCGTCGCCGAAGCGCAGGCCTACTA
Source organism: Actinomadura sp. NPDC048394 (assembly GCF_040651755.1). NCBI lineage: Bacteria > Bacillati > Actinomycetota > Actinomycetes > Streptosporangiales > Thermomonosporaceae > Actinomadura > Actinomadura sp. NPDC048394. Next base: position 88,343 of record NZ_JBEZJL010000021.1, read on the forward strand.
CGACACCGAACGCGACAACCCCAACGCCTTCGCCATCGGCTCGACCATCCAGCTCGAAGGCCCCGCCGCCCACGAGGCGATACTGCTGGGCCAGCCGACACGAGGCAGCGTCACCGGCGTCCTGGTCTCCCACCAGGGCCAGACCGAGTACTACGTGCGTTTCCTTGGACACAACGAGAACCAGGCCGTCCTCGCCGCCAACCTGAAACCCGCACCGCCCTTCCCAGCCACACCCACGACTCAAGGTGTCGTGCACGACCCGCTCAAAGCCGAACAGCTCCTGGTCGACGCGGCAACCCGCATCGCCATGGCAGACATCCACAGCCGACAGCCAAGCCAGGACGACCTACGAGACCACCGAACCCTGCTGGCCGCGCTCACCACCTGGAACAACATGCACGAACGCAACGTCACCGACCTGCTGCTGAGCAGGGTCACCGAACACCTGAACGCAGCAGAACTGGACGACACCACCAAGCAGCCAGCGCCAGCCGCAGAATCGACCGCTCGGCTCACGCCCGCCCAACTCGCCGCCCAAGCGTTCCCGCTCCCCCTGGCCGACAGCATCGCCAGCGACCAGAAGCCGGCCACGACCCGCGCGTCACGCACACGGCAACCGCCGCCCAGCCCCAGTCGCTAACCGGCCTCGCGGTCGCCGCCCAATCAACGAACAGCAACACCACGGAGGATCTCCTGAAGCACCAGTTCCAGTACCTCACGCGACAGATCAAAGCCGCCGACTCCATCCCCGCGCTACTCACCGCCGCCTTCATCGGCGTGGACCTGATCGAGCGCACCACGACCCTGCTGCCCGACATCGGCAACGACCAGACCCGCCTCGACTCCGAGACCGCGACCAGCGCCGCCATCGACGCATGGTGGGCGCTGTCGCAAGCCCCCACCCTCGCCTGGCCCGGCGCCGCGCCCATGACCACGGGCGAGACCCAGGAACTCGCCGAGGCGATCGCCGACTTCGTCCTGGTCGTCACCGAAGCGATCCTCAACGTCGCATCCAAGTCCGCCGATCCCGGTGACCGTGTCGCCTGCCTGCAGGCCACACATCACGTCGGCCGCCTTCACGCGGCCCTGAAGTAGGAACCCATGACCGACCACGACCTCAACGCCACACAACTGGCGCGCGCCACCCAGATCATCCGAACCTACGAACAGCGCGCCTTCCCCGGCGGCGGCTCCCTGCTCGACCGCGACCCGCTCTACACCCGAGCCCTGCTCAGCGCTCTGATCAACGACCTGGAGCACTACGCCATCGATCACGATCTCGACTTCGCCGAGGTCATCGCCAGCGGCCGCGTGACCACCTCGCAGAACCCCGGTCAGGACACCGCACCGTACAAGGTCAGCGACGAGGTCCGCCTACCCCTGCACGGCAACCGCTGCGGCACCATCGTCGGCTGGACCACCAGCAGAACCGACGCCGGGACGATCTACCTCGTCGAAGTCCCCGGCATCCCCAACATCCTCGCCGCGCTGGCCGACCACCTGGCCCCAGCACCACCCTTCCCACCGACCAAAACGCCCCTGGGCACCATCTCCCATGCCGACCAGGCCGAACGCGCCTACATCAGCCTCGCGGCCCGCCTCACCACCGCCACGGCACCCGACCACGCCGCCGTCAAACGCTCCTGCGACAACCTGATCGAGGCGCTCAGCTCCTGGTCGGGCGTTCCCGCACACCAACTGCGCAACGAACTCGACCCCAAACCGCCCCCGCCTGCACCTGCCAGCCGTCCACGTGACGCCGCAGCCGCCGCCAACGACTTCCCGCACGACATCACCCAAGGCATCCCACCCGCGCCAAGACCCAACCACGGCCATCCCACCAACCAGTCCAGGCCTCGCCAGGGCCCGACTCAAGCCACCTGACCACAGCCGGGAACTCAGATGCTCAAGACCTCTTTCCACCAACACGACCAAGCCCGGATCCGTCCCGGACCAGCACGCCCGGCACTGCGCCAGCCTCATTCGCTCGGACCAAGGACCCACAGATGACTCACGAACGCGAGCACGCCCAGGTCCGCCAGACCTGGTTCACCGAACTCCTCACCACCGCCCTCAAGGACCTAGCCCACGCCGAACGCGTCATCACCGCCTTCGCCGCCCAAGAACCCGACGGATTCATCGCCTGGGGCATGGCCGAGGGAGAAGCCACCCAGGCTCACCGTGCCCTGCGCCGAGCCCCGTCCCTGCAGGCCACCGCGCCCACCGACCACGACACCGCCAACGCAACCGCCGACGCCCTGTTCAACCTCGCGAGCAAGGTCTCCCAGAGCCTGGTGCGCGCCGCCGAACTGGCCAGCGACCCCGACGACAAGATGGCCTGCCTGCAAGCAGCACTGCACGCCGGCCTGCTCCGCGAAGCCCTCCGGTAGCCGCCCATGGTCACCTTCGGAGAGATGACCGCACTCGCCGGCGAACACCTGACCGACCTCAAACGCGCGATTCACACCCCGGACATCGGCCACCAAGCCGCTCAACCCGCCATCCGAGCCGAGCTCTCACAACTCGCCCACGTCCTCGTCCGCTACCACGACCAGATCGCCACCGGATTCGGCGTCCCGCACACCCAAGACCACGGCGTGCGGGACGCCGCCCGCCGCGCCTCCACACTCATCAACCACGCCGAACAACTCCTCGGCCCCCGCCCCACCACCGAAGCATCCGAATCCGTCCTCGCCGAAAAGATCCGCTGCGTCTCCATCGCGCTCGGCTGCGGCTTGGACCTGCTCGCCTCCCACGCCCCGACGACCCTCACCGAACCGGCCTCGGCCGACGCACCCACCATCGCCGCCACCGACACCGCCCGCGCCCTGATGCACCAACTCAGCACCCACACCGCCACCCTCGGCCACCTGGCGCGACACACCGGCGCCCCCTCCAACACCGCCACCCGGCCGCTCCTCACCGCCGCCGTCCTGACCAGAGTCTTCGGGACGAACGAACGGCCACCGATCAATCCCGTCCCGCTCCGCCACATTCCCGAACGGCTCCCACCGGCAGTCGGTGAAAACCCCGCCCGAGCCCTCACAGGAATCAGCGCGAGCATCCAACGCCTGAACAACCCCAACGCACCCGGCTCGATCGCAACCTGGCGCTACCTCGCCCGTGCAGCCGCCATCGCCTGCGACCTCAACAGCAAAACGGTCCTCCACCTCACTCGTCGAATGGAGGAACTGAACGAGAACGACCACGTGTCACACCTCAAGCAGGTCACCAAATCCATCAGGAGAACCAGCGGACGATGGAAAGCGATAACGCGACGCTGGGACACCTATGACAATTTTGGCCATCCCGCCACCGGCCTCGCCACCGACGCCAGCGACCTCATCATCCGTCTCGGCCGCATCATCCACGCCGACCCCGCGTGGACACCAAGCCCACGCGCCTCCTATCAGCTGAAACCACCTGAGGAACTCGCCGCCACCACGGCCGACGCCGCGCGCATCGCAAGCGCGGCCCTCAAAACCCTCGAAGCCTGCAACGTCATCGCCGCCAACCACCAGACCGCGATCAACGACGTGGCGGTGATGGGCGTCCTCCAACAGCAACAACAACGCCCGAGCTTCAGCCCCCGCGTCCCCGCATCAACCCGCCGACTACTCGAGCTCTATAAAGCCACCGAAGCCCAAGGGATCCAAACCGTCACCACCCTCGGACGTGCGGTCCAAGCCCTCGCAGCCGACAACCCAGAGCACACCGACGAAGCTCGCCTCATCATCCGCCGAGCGACCACCAAAGCCATGCCCACTCAAAGCACGCTCGCAGCTACTGGCTTCCCAATCGCCATCGGAGACTGCCTAACCGACTCAGATCCAGGACTTCGAAGCTCGTCACCGAACAGCGGAGGGGAAAGAAATCAAAAGCACCCAACTCCCTGAAGCAGCGCGAAATCCAGCCGCGATTATCGCGCAACGATCACCAGGATGAGTCCGCACCGCGCTACTGTGCTGGGACCTCCTCGGAAGCCGCTGATGCTTGCTCATCGTTGACCCCTGGAGGCAGTGGTCTAAAGATAACCGCAGTGCCGACCAAGACATGTCGTGCCCGGGGAACGAGGTTCTGGACATTCCTACCGCCGAGCCAATAGGTACCTGACCTTCAATGCGATGATGGCGTGCGCTCCCCGGTGCACGGCTTGTTGAGCCAGATGATCAAGCCCAGCACCGATCTCGTCATGGTCGACCCACACGGGCCACGCCTGGTCGATCGGCGGCGCATCCGCGGTCGGGATACCGTCGGTGGTGTAAATCGGGATCACTGCACTATTTTGGAAGTCCGCGCAGGTCAAGGCAAGTTCACCAGGGCGCACCACCGCCTCGGGCCCGCGCCCTCCGCACGGTGACAACGGCTGAAGGGCACACGGCCCGTTGCCTAAGCAGCGGGATAAGCCCGCGTGGAGTTCCCAGCCTCAGGCCGCCGCCGATGAGATCGGCGCGACGGGCCGGAGAGACTAACTGTGTCGCCGAGTCCAAGAGCTAGCCGGTACGGGACACCTCGAGCATCATCATCCCAGATGCCCTGCCCTCCACTGTGGCCGTACGGTTACCGTGTCCGGGCATTGTTGGCATGGGTCACGGTGGCTACGAGGGCGCGGTCACTGCAGCCGGTAGTCGGCCCATTGGCGCGCGGCTGCGGCGTGTTCGAGCGCCCAAGCCTCGGTGTTCGTGGAGAGGTTGGCCTGCCATTTGTCGGCAAAGACGCGAGCGAACAGGTCGACGGCGGCGGGGCCGGCGGACGTCCAGGCTGGGAACCGCGCGGCCCAACGCTCCGCTTCGTTCGGGGTGTGCCCGGCTTTCAGCAGCCAGGGGATGAGCAGCGCCATCTCCAGGAACGCGGCGCCCCGTCCAGCGAACGTCCAGTCGACCACGTAGGCGGTGTCGTCGCCGCCGAGCAGGACGTTGGCGGGGTTGAGGTCGGCGTGCAGGAGCGTGTCGCCGGCCAGTGGGGTCATGTCGCCCATCGATTCCCAGCGGCGCTCGACCCGCTTGGGCTCCAGCACATCCGGCAGCGGGTGCGCCTGCAGGCTGTCGATGACCTCCGCCAGGGCGTCAAGGTCCGGCGAGCCGGGGGCGTAGTCGGCGTGCCGGGCTTGGACGTGTTCGAAGGCCAGGACGAGCCACCCGCCCGCCTCCACGGTCCAGTGGAGGCGGGGGGCGTACTCGGTGACGTGGGGGTTGATCGCGGCTTCCCAGCGCAGCGACCGGACTTCCGGGCCGTCGGTGTCGGGCGCGGTCTTGCGTGCGGCCTTGACGAACAGCCGGCCGTCCGCGGTGTGGATGGTCGCGGCGATGTCGGCGTGGTTGCCGGCGGGCGCGGGCTCGACCCGCTGGATGGGGCCGGTGCGCGCCGTGACCGCGCCGAGCACCTCGGGCGGCAGGTCGGACCAGTGGCTGCGCATGGATCAATCCCCGTGGTGGTGTCAGGCGTTCATCGGCGGCTGCGCGCAGTTCTCCGGGCAGCAGGACTCGCCGTCCATCCACCATTCCAGATCGACGCGGTAACCGGTGGCGCGCATCGCCGCCAGGCCGCGCTCGGACGCCTGCCCGGACCGGATGTCCTCGTCCATGATCGGCAGGTGATGCATGAACCGGCCCGCGACCATGTCGCACACGGCCGCGAAGGTGCGGGTGCGCATCATCGAGCGGTGCCAGATCTTGTCGACGGCGGGCGAGGGCGCGAACTTCACCCAAGCGCGGGCGTCGCCGCCGACCGCTGTCATGGTGTCTCCCCACGCCTTCATGAAGACGAGGAACTGCTCGACACCGCGCTCGGCGTAGGGGCGAGTGACCTTGTCGAAGGCCACCACGTCGTTCACCATCTGGTCGAACAGTTCGGCTGTGACCAGATCGCGGGGGTCGCGGGCGGTCGCTTCCGCCCGATCAAGAGTGACGGTCATGTGCACCTCCGGCGCGAATATGGGTTGATACCGCGGCCCCGGCGCGCGCCTGCCGACCGGAGCCACGGAGATTGAGGGAAGCGCCCTAGACTCTGCGTTCGCGAAGGCTGCCCGAGCACCGCAGCGAGCCCGAGCCCGACGCTCCTCGGATGACCTGATCGGCGTCGCCCGCTCGGCCACGCCGTCCGGAACGTCGAGCGTGACCGCGCCCCCGGACACAGTGCGGTTGCGCCAGGTGTCGCCACCCTTGCCGACGAAAGGGGAGACGATGCGGCGATCCTGCGCCAGAGCCCAGAGGACACCCATGGGGACGAGGTTGCAGGCCGATGACCTTGTCGATCACGAGCGTGTCCGATCGAGCGCGAGGTAGAGCTCGGCGGCGCTGGGCGCCTGGACGCTGTCGGCTGCGGTAACCGTCTCGCTCAGCAGGGGCGGACGCGAGGCCCACCAACTGCCCCCGGCACGCGCGATGCGCCAGCCGGGGAACTCGGCGCGGAGCCGCTCCTCCAGATCCGCGGAGTCCTCGATGTCCACCGTCCAGGCCGGGGCGGTCACAGTTGCGACTCCCGCCGCTTCCGCTCGCGCCGCTCGTCGGCCAGCCTCCAGGTCCGAACGATCCGTGCGGCCATGCATTCGACGTCGAGGGCCTCCCAGCCCTTCGCCTCGACGAGGAGCGCGGGGTCGGCGTCGTGGACGGCGCGCAGCCCACCACCGGGAAGCTCCTCGACCGTGAACTCGTAGATGCGCCGCCTCTCGGCGGTGAGGGCCGTCATGAGCGCGCACCCATCGTGAACTTGGCGTCGAGGATCTGTACCTCCAGGAGCTGCTCCCGGAGCGACTCAGCGGACTCGGCCTCGACAGCCCAGATGCCACCGGTCCAGAACGCACCGCGCTTGCGCTTGGCGTGCCAGCCGATCTGCTTCTCCGATCGCCCGATCCACCAGCCCGGGAAATCCTTGCGCAGCGCGTCCAATGCCTCCAAGTCTTCCGCGCTCGCCGCCTCCCGCGGCGCGGGACGCAGTACCTTGCCCATAGCCGGACCTGCTTTCCGGTCAGGCCCCGGAGTCCCGGCGTTCGCCCGCCGGCCGGGGCCGCTTCTGTGTCTGCGAGACCCTTCGCCCTACAGCGCAACGCATCGACGGTTACGGTGGAAGGCGCTGCCTGCTGCCCGTCAGCGGTGGCAGCGCGAGGCAGCAGGGCACCCCGGGGCGAAACGGGTGGGCGATGACAACCTTCGGCCAGAAGCTGCGCCGGCTCATGGACGAGCGGCGAATCAGCCAGCGCAAGCTTGCCGCCCTCGTCCCCTGCAATGACGGATACCTCTCGCGCGTCGCACGAGACCTGCGAACACCCACCCGTGAGATCGCCGAACGGCTCGACGAGCTACTCGACGCCGACGGCGACCTCACCGAGCTGGTACCGGAGAAACGGACTTCCACAGCCGACGACATCCTGGAGCTGGCCGCCTGGCTGGAGGAGACCAACGTCGGCGACGGTGCGGTCGACTACCTGGAGACGGCCACCCGCCGCCTGGCCCACGACTATCCCCGTCAGCCCCCGCTCGCCGTCCTGCAGGAAGCGCAGACCCTGCAGAGCCGTGTCGCCGAGATCCTGCGAAGCGGCCGTCAGCGTCTCGCGCAGACCCGCGATCTGCTGAGCATCTCCGCCGAGCTGTTCGCGCTGATCAACCTGCTCGCCGGGGATGTCGGTCGGTACCGGCTCGCCGACGCCTACGGGTACGGCGCTTGGACGTGCGCGCAGGAGGCCGACTCCGACACCGCCCGCGCCCTGGTGCTGTGCGCGCAGTCCAAGACCGCCCGCTGGGAGGGACGCTACGCCGACGCCGCGGAGCTGGCCGGTCGAGGCTTCCAGCTGGCCCCCGCCGGCGGTCGCGGACGGGTGCTGCTGGCAGTGTCGGAGGCGGCGGCCCTCCAGGCGCGCGGTGACATCGCCGCGGCGAATGAGGCGATGCGCCGGGCCGAGGACGCGCGCGACACCTGCTCGGCAGCCGACGAGAGAGCCGACGCCTGGAGCTGCACCCGCGCCCGCCAGGCCACCTACGCCCTCCAGGTCGGGCTCGGTGCCCGCGACCCGGCAGACATGCTGCGCTCGGTCGCCCAGGCCGATGACGCGTGGGCCGACGGCGACCAATGGGTGTACGGGACATGGGCACAGGTCCGGATCGGCGCAGCGCTCGCGCATGTGATGACAGGCGACCCGGACGGCGCGGCCGAAGAGCTGAAGGAGGTCTTCGACCTCGGCGCCGACTACCGGGTCGTGACCATCATCGGCCGGATGGGCGAGATCGAGCGGCGCCTGGGCCACAGCCGATACAAAGGTGACCCGTGCGCCGCCGAGCTGCGCGAGAAGATCCGTGCCTTCCGAGCCGGATCGCTCGAGCACAAAGCACTGACCGCTGTGGAGGCCCCGTGAGCCCGCTACCCGCCCGCATGACCGACCACTGGTGGTGGCGCCCCGGTGTGCGGCCCGGGCGCCGCCTGCTCGTCTGGCACATCCTTCCCGACGACCAGACCGAGGCACGCGACCTCGCCCGACGATGCCAGGACAAACTGGCCGGCTTGCAGGGTCTGGACCTCATCCCGTCCGAGTGGCTCCACATGACCACCCAGATCGTCGGGTTCGACGACGAGATCACTCCGGCCGAGGCCGACGCGATGACCGCCGGGGTGGCCGAGCGCTTCGCGGCGCTGTCGCCCGTCGACGTCAGCCTGGCGCGGGTGTGGCTCCACAGCGAGGCCATCATGCTCGGCATCGAGCCACCGCGCGCTCTGGACTCGGTCCGCACCGCGATCCGCGATGCCGTCGCCAGCTCCGTGCGCGTTCACCAGTTGGCCGACGAACCGAACTGGACGCCGCACATGTCAGTCGCCTACAGCAACACCGAAGGACCAGCGGCACCCGTGATCAGAGCCCTCGACCTCCATCCGGACCCGGCACCGCTGCACGTGAGCGAGGTGCACCTGGTCGCCCAAGAACGCGTCGGCCACCTGTATCGCTGGGAGCGACGAGCAGCAGTCCCCCTAGGTGAGTCATAGTCAGTTCCTGGGCTGTCCCTGATGAGCCGCCAAGGCGACGCAGCAAGTGACCAGAAGCTCTCTTGTGAAGCAGGTTTCAGGCGCGCAAGACGCCGAAGGTCATGGGTTCTCCTCGGCGATAGCGGCGGTATTGCCGAGCAAGGACGTCGAGGGATAGCTGGGGCCAGTAGGTGACTGCGCCGGTCGTCTTGTCGATGACGAGAGTGGTGGGTGTTTCCAGGGTGGGGGTGGAGGGCGCTTCCGGGATCTCCACTAGGACCGGGATCGCTCGGTAACCCTCCGCGAACTCTTCGACGTGGAGAAGTATCGAGGTGCCGCCGTGGTCAAGCAGGCGCAGGTTGGCGCGACGCCAAGCCTCGGCGCGGTCGATGGTGCCGTGGCCGAGTGTGGTGGGCTCGTCCGACGGTTCGCGGGTGATAGCCAGGTTCGGCGTCGGGCCGTCCGCGGCCGCGGTTTCGAGGAGTGCGATGAGAGCCCGTCTGATCGCGAGGATCGAGTCGCGAGCGTGGCGAAGGGCCTCAATGGTCGGAGCATCGAACCGGGTAGCCGATACCGGTTGGGCGAGCAGGCGCTCGATGGCCTCGGTGTCGCCCTGCTGAGTGAGTTTCCCGACGGTCTCCACGGCTTGGAGGAGGCGGACGTAGCGGTCGGCAATGGTGTGCATCAAGGCGTCCTGAAGTGGATGGCGACACGGGCCGGGGACGCGGCGGACGGGAGGTTCCACCGCGCCCCCGGGGCTTTGGATCCCGTGTTCGGGATGGCTCTGATCAGGTCAGGGGGTTGAGCGGGTGCGCGATTCGTGGGCGGAGACGATGCGCTCGGCCGTCTCCTGAAGGTCGACCAACGGCTGCCGGAAGCGGCCTTGGCCATCGCGCCAAGAGAACGACTTGGGCTCGGCCTCAATGGTCAGGGCGCCGAGAGTGAGGATCGAGGTGCCACCGTTGGTACTGCGGCGTGTGGTGAGGACGCCACGTGCTCGCAAGACGGCCTGTAGGCGGTCCGCGGCGAACTCTGGGGCGATCACGCGGTCCGCCGCCGGCCATGGCGTCGGCAGGGGGAGGGTGAACCAGACGCACTTGCCGATCGTTGTGGTGAGGCGTGATCTGGTGAGGTGCGAGCCGGTGTGAGCGGCAAGGGCCGCCACGATCGACAGGCCTTTGCCGTGCTCGTCGAGCAGGTCCGCGTCGCCGACCACCGGCCAGATGTCGCGGTGAGCATCGAAGACGGAGACGACCAGTTCCGGGCCGGGGTGGGTTCGCGCCCAGATCCACAGTTCGGGACGCGCTGCCGAGGACGCATGGGTGTGCGCGTTCGTGGCCAGTTCGGACACCGCGAGCTTGGCGTCGTCGATCGGGTCGACGGTGAAGCCGAGCTCGCGCATCGTCGCGGCGATGAGGGAGCGGGCTCGAGAAGCGGCGCTGGGGTCCCGGGGAAGCCTGAAGGCGCAGGCGCCACCTGCCGGGATGTCGGCAGGCCTGCCGGTCAGCATCGTCCGCCCCGGTCAGATGCCTCGGTCATGCAGTGGCGGCCACGGCTGTTGCTGCGCCACTGAAAAGGCCAGCGAACGGACGGGATCGGAGCGGCCGGCTGCGGGAGCGGCACGGACACAGACGGCTGGAACGACGTACCGGATGAAGGCGGCCGGCGCCGCGCGGAACGGCCGACGGACTGAAGTTGACGTCTCAGGGCGCCAGGCGTCGTTCCTTCAAGGAGGCGGCAGGTGCCGTTCTGGGAGGTCAGAGCCCAGTAACTGCCGGTGTACTCGCCGAACCAGCACCTTGCGCGGGGGAACTGGAACCTGAGTTCATCGATGGCGTGGGCCGGGTCCGGCTCGACCAACGCCCAGGGCGCCGGCGACGTCACGGCCGGGTCCATTTGATCGCGCCCTCGGCTCCCGCCGTGGACGGACACGAGTCCGGGAGCGGGCGGCCTCCCCAGTACGGGTGGCGGATTCATACGATCATGCATGGGTCGGACCTCCACGTCCGATCAAGACCCCGGCCGGTGTTGCAGCACCGTGTCCGGGGTCGCTTCGCCTAGTCCGCGGTCCGTCTCCGTGGGCTCGCGTCGAAGCCGATCGGTTCGTGCGAACTCACCACTCTTCACAGCGGCGGACACGAGCGCCAGCATGCACCTCGAATCTGTGCTGCACAAGTGTGCGCATCCGCTTCGCGGTCATTGCTCCGCATATCTTCCGAAGAAAATCTCCAACGTGCTTGCCAGTCCCCGTTCCCGCCCATGGCTGCACTTGCAGCAGATAACTTGTGCCATGCAAGCAAAGGAGGATCCATGCCCCAGCCTCACGTGACGACGGTCAGGATGCGCCGTCTCGGCTCCGAACTCCGCAAGCTGCGAGAGAATGCCGGCTACACCATCGAGCAGGTCGCCGAGCACCTCGAGTGCTCGCCCTCACGAATCAGCCGCATCGAGACGGGCAAGGCGCAGCCACCGAAGCAGAGGGAGATCCGAGACCTGCTGGAGCTGTTCGGCACGGCGGACGTCCAGACCAGGGACACCCTTCTCCAGCTGGCCAAGGAGGCGGCGCAGCCGGGGTGGTACAACGAGTTCCAGGACGTCTTCCCGCCGCGGTTCGGCTCCTACATCGGCCTGGAGAGCGAGGCCGCCGAGCTGCGCCACTTCGACAACCAGCTCGTCCACGGGCTGCTGCAGACTCCCGAGTACGCCCGCGAGGTCCTCCAGACGACCCTCTTCGGGGAGGCCCCGAAGACGATCGACCGTCTGCTGGAGCTCCGGCTCGCCAGGCAGCAGATCCTCGACCGAATGGAACCGCCCTTCGCCCTCTGGGTGATCATGGACGAGAACGTCTTCCGGAGGCCGATCGGAGAGGCTCCGGTGGTGAGGGGGCAGGTGCGCCGCCTACTGGAGGCGGCCGAGGCTCCCAACATCACCTTGCAGGTTCTACCCTTCGGTAAGGGTGCACACGTCGGGCTCGACGGACCGTTCTCGCTACTCGGTTTCCCCGAGCCCACGGACCCGGACGTCGTCTACGTCGAAAGTCAGGCCGGCAACGCGTATCTGGAGCAACCGCACCAGGTCAACCGTATGACCACTAAGTTCAACCTGCTGGTGGCCTCCGCGCTCGACCCCCGCGAGACGACGTCCTTCCTGCGCGGCCTCGAGAAGGAGTAGCAATGACCGACCCGACCCGCTCCGCCCCGAACTGGCGCAAATCGACGGCCAGCCAGGGCAGCCAGGGCTGCGTGGAACTGGCCAAGGTAGCCGGAGCGATCGGCATCCGCGATTCCAAGAACCCCGAAGGGCCCAAGTTCTTCATTGACCGCGAAGCATGGCGCGACCTGGCCGGCCGAGTGAGCCGGGGCGAACTCGACCTGCCGTGAGGCCCGGCGCATTCAGGTGCACCGCTCAGCGCATAAAGCGATGATCAAAGTCAGTGAGACGCGGTTCCTCTCATAAATTTCCCGATAGTTGCGCGGGCCGATGGCCACCCCGGCCCGGCACACTGCGCAGCATCGATCACGCATGCTGCGCCAACACACTGACATGCCGATGACCGGACGTTCGTTAGTGGCGGCACGGCCATCGGCCGCCCCGGAGCGTCACCCCCCGCACCAAGATGATTGCTGGGCCGCAGCGTCCAGGTCATGTCCAGCAATACTGGACATTGCCTGCTACGTTGGTGCGATGGCGACTGCGGGAGAGACGCTTCGGGCGACTCTTAGTGAGAGTGAGTACGGCGCCCTTAAGGTGCTTGCCGATAGCATCACCCCACTCTCTGGCCGTAAGGTCGCGACCGCTCTGGGCGTATCCCCCACCACAGCAAACGTCGCGCTGGCCACATTGGCAGAAGCCGGGTTCGCCACTTCGAAGAAGTCGGGTAGAGCCTTCCTGTGGCAGCTCGCGGTCTCGAACCCCTCGATCAGCGCCTGGTTGGAGGAGATGATGCCTGCTGCCGCGGCGCCTTCGATGGGATCGAGCCCGTACTCGACGGGCGGCGGTGGTGTCCGCTTGGAGCACTCTTATGCGGCGTGTCTGATTGCTGGATTCCTCGCGGGCGACGCCCTGCCCGAGCTTGGCGACGGCATATCGGTCGACAGTATTCGACTTCAAGCGAGTGATGTGAGCGACGTCGATGACATCCTCATCGAGGGGCGCGACGCTCAGGGTGAAATTCATCGCTCATCGATTGCCGTCCGCAGGAGCCCTGCCCTTACATCGAGCGACAGCGCGTCCGTTCCCCTGATCCGAGACTTCTTGGCGATCGTCACGGACCACTGGTCCGAGGCGTCTTCAGGACGGTGGCAGATCGTCCTCGCGGTCTCCACGAACGCCAACGCGATAATGCAGCTCGCTGAATTAGCGGAGCTTGCCTGGTCCCTTCCAAACGCGGGTGCCCTGGCGAATCGTTTGACGCAGTCAGGGCGAACGAATGTCGATCTTCGTAAGCGCTACGACCACATCAAGGACCTGGTTAGGCAAGCGTCGGTGGGTCTCGCCTCAACCAACGGATTGGGCGCGGAGGAGCTGACCTGGCGGCTCCTCTCAAGTCTCAGCACGCGAAGCCTGCACTTGGAGAGGACAGACCGGGCAGACCGAACTGTAGCAGTAACCGCATTGCAGCGTGTGATCCGCAACGGCACGCCGGCCACGGCAGACGCACTCTTCTCGCGGATAGAGGAGCTCGTGGGGAAATGGGCGCCGCAGGCGGCAGTGCTGACGCAGTCCGTGATCCGCCGGAGCCTAAGCGACTACCCGCTTTCGGGATCCGCCAGGTTCGCAAGCGCGTGGGAGGCAATCGGCCGACTTGGCGTCTGGCTGCGCGAGTCGATTCATCCGGCCTTGCGGTCGGCCTCACAGTCACTGGAGTTGGAGCGTGCCGAGGAAAGATCGAGCCTCATTCAGGCCATGCGGTCAGTGGGCGCGTCCACTGGTGCTCTCGTGGTCACCGGCGATCCAGATGTAGGGAAGTCCGCCTTGTCGCTGCGCGCGGTCGAGGCACTCGAAGAGGAGGGCGCGGCTGTCTACGCTCTCAGCTTGCGTGATCTCCCCCATACCCCGGCAGAGCTCGAGTCCCAGTTGGGCGGATCGGCTATCGACGATGTCATGGCAGCCGGGGAAGTGCGACCCATCCGCCTCCTTTTGGTCGATGGGGCGGAGGCTGTTCTCGAAGGCAAGGGTCGGGCCTTCCGGGCACTCGCTACAGCTGCTCTGAGGGCCGGCTTCGGCGTCGTGGCCGTCACGCGAAGCGACGGCTCGCGCCAGGTTCGTGACGAGCTGGCACGCGCCAGAGAGCTGGCTGGATCAGGCGGCGCTCCGGCTGAACACGTCGTGGGGCCGCTGACTCACCATGAGCGCCAAGCCCTTCCGGCGACCTTCGCCGCGCTCGCCCGTTTGGGCAGTGACCCGCGTGCAGGTTGGCTCCTTGGCCGACCAGGTCTTGTTGACGTGCTGCTGCGGACCGGCGCGGCTCTCGACCCAGCCGACCTGCTGTGCGAAGCAGATGTGTTCGCTGCAGTGTGGCGGAGCCTCATCCGTCGGGACGAGATCCATGCCCCGGATGCTGCCTCCCCAGATGATCGTGAGCAGGCCGCCCTGAGTGTGGCTAAACGAACCATCGGCGTCGCCGCCAACCCACCGCACGGAACCGGCTCGGCTGAGCTGCGCTCGGACGGTGTCCTCCGAGTCCCCAACAACCCTGCCCTCTCGCCCGGCGATGAATTCGCAAGCGATCTGTTCCGTGACTTCGCGCTCTGTCGGCTCTTCATCACGCACGGATGGGAACCCCTTGCTTCGGCCAGAGCCCCGCGCTGGTCGATCCGAGCGGCTCGCCTCGGATGCCAGACCGCACTGCTCCAACGGAACGACTCGAGTGGCTGGGCGAGCCTGTCGATGGCCTTCAGTGAGATCGCTAATGCTCATGGCGACAGGTGGTTGGAAGTACCGTACGAAGCCCTTCTCACACTCGGGGACGCCGAGGCAGCCATTCGCGAATTGTGGGGGACTCTGACGGAAAACAACTGTGCTGCCCTCATGACATTGCTCCGCCTCGCCGAGACCCGATATGTGACCGGAACCATCGGCGATGCTTACTCGCTTGCGCCCCTCGTGAAGGTCGCCTTCCGCGAACGGCCAAAGATCGAGCGCGGACCGCAGGTCGACAATCGAGCCATCTACGAAATAACTCAGAACATCGTCCTAGCTTGGCTACGTGGAATGGCGACTACTCGTCGACAGCCGGATCCCCTCCGTCAGGACGTCCGTGACATCATCCTTGATAGTGACCCGCCGTTCTACGATGACTTCGCAATCGAGGCGCTCGCCTCTCTGGGAGCGGACATTGACGACCGAGCGGAGGCGTGGCTCCGTGAAGTCTCCCAAGACAGGCCGGGAAGCCTCAACCCCGCCGTGGAGTCGGCGATTGTCGCTCTCAGCATGTCGCAGACTCGACCGAAGTTGCTGTTGGATCTCGCTGAGGCCTATTACATCGAGCTGCCAGATCCACGTGACCGCTGGGGCAGTGGTCACGCCTTCGAGGACGGCATCCGGGATTTCAAGCATGGACTTACCTCTGGTTTCGGCGTGCCGCAGGCCGCTTGGCACTACGGCCCATTCTTCCGCTTGCTCAACACGATCCCGGTCGAAACAATTGGCTTCATCAACCGGATGCTTGATCACGCGGCCAAATTCCGAGTTGATCAACTCGCAACTCTCAGCGGCCAATCTGGCGAGCCTGAAGATCTAAAAGGTGTGCAGCTCGATCTGCCTGGGATTGGTCATCGGTTGTATGTCGGCGACAGCCACGTCTGGGCGTGGTATCGCGGAACGAGTGTCGGACCGTACGCGTGCATGAGCGCGCTCCTTGCGCTGGAACGCTTCATCGACCACCTTCTGGAGAAGGTGAAAGTACCAGCCCAAACGATCATCGAGCTTCTCCTACGCGACTGCCACAACCTCGCGGTACCTGGCCTAGTGGTGGGCTTCTTGACTCGACACCCCGACGCAACAGGGATCCTTCTTGATCCCTTCCTGGCCTCCCCGGCCATCTGGCACCTTGAGACCGGGCGTGTTACCAGCGACTACGGATTTTGGGTACGCGATGCGGACGCTGACAAGTTGTCCGGGATTGATCGGCGTCGACACACCTTCCATGAGACCGTGGGCGCGATGGTGGTTAACGCTCGGCTCACTGGTGACGATGATCGACTCGCCCAACTCCAGGCGATCGGAACCGAACTCCTCGAGACTGCCCGGGCCGAACTCGCGGGTGCTGGGAGCGACTACGACGACTACCTGGCATTGATCGAGAGCTGGTCAGAAGAGTTTCGCATCGAGAACTATCGACTCAGCCGGCGCGGGGACCAGATTGCCATCCAATTCGAGCGCCCAGAGCGAATCGAGAGGGTGCTCGAGCCCCGCAATGCAGAACTCGAAACGACGAACGCTCTTTATGGCCTCCAGAACCGCTACGCGCGCTACAACGACGACCCCGAAAACTGGCCAGTTGAAAACCTCGCTGAGGACCTTGCGACAGCCCGCAGCCTCGACGAAAAGGACCAGGTTCCAGAAGGAATGCTTTGGCCGGAAAACGGCCTCGTGGCCGTCGCCGCAGCAACTGTGCGAGCCCACGCCATGAGCCTCGCTACGTTAGATACGTCCAGTGTGACCTGGGCGGCTGACACCGTTATGTGGGCCGCCGAGAACCCACGAACCGACGGGCTGAGTTACAGTGGATCGTGGTTCTCGATGGGGGCTGACCGCGCCGCGGCTGCGGCCGCACCGCTGCTTCTCCTCACACCATTCGACAACCTAGGTCTAGACCGGACGCGCATTGAAAACTGTCTGCGGTCTCTCGCGACGAATCTCTTCGACGAGGTACGCGCAATATACGTCAAGGGCTGCGAGCCGGTTTGGGTCGCCCCCTGCGACATCGACGACGGCGCGAATCAATGCCTTCGGCATACGCCGGCGTGGATCGCCGCAACGGCCGGCCTGATCGACTGCAAGCTCGGCCCATGGAACCAAGAAACGCAACAGCGGGAAGCAGATCCGCTGCCGCCACCATTCTGCGATTCGCTCCCGGCCGTCGCCGCCGACCAACTCCTGGTCAACCGACTCCGAATGCCGCTGGCATGCATGGTCGACGCCCGCAGAGTTCCATGTCTTCAAGACGCGGTTAGCGATCTATGGACGCCGCTCTGGGACGCCCATTGCAGAGGCATCGCCCACTGGTGGAAGGAAGGATACGACCACCACGCCCACATCCACCACGTGCCGATCGCCGAACGAATGATCAAGGTCACACTGGATGGAGATCGAGAGCCCGTTAGGGCTCACGTCGAGTATCTCGCCGTAGACTCAAACGCCCTGCACATGCTCTTCGACGGATTCAGGACTGTCTTCACCTATGACGAGGAGCTTCGACGATCCATGGCCGACTTCTGGCCATGGGCCTTGGAGATCGCTCTTGACGCCATCGGCGACGGAACCGAGCTGCGCTCGCAGCGCCACCACTGGTTCGACTACATGACCGCGGCCATGCTCCCCACCCCGAACGCGAGAATATCGGACCCCGACATCGACAGCACTTTTGCTCGATGCCGTGAGGACTGGCTCCAACCCGACACACTCGGTCGGCTTGCGGACCGCTGGCTACGCCTCGCCCGCTGGCAACCTAAAGCCGCTGATGCCGTGATTCAGTTCTCCAAGAGCGCACCCCCGCAATGGCAGACGACAACCGCGCTTATCTGGATTGAGTTGATCGTCGACGGGCGTTACGATCTCTTTGCCAACCATCTTTGGTTTCTGGAGGAGTGGCTGGCGGAACTCCGCAACCGCGGTGCGATAGTCGGGGACATCAAAAGTCGATACCACCGAATTGTTGACGGCCTGGCCGCCGCTGGCGATCGAGCCGCCGTGAGGCTTCAGCAACTGGACGAGTAGTGATCTCAGGGATGCTCCCCGCACTCGTCCGCTCATGCCGCAGATCGCGCGGCTCTGCCGAATAGCGTGCACAGCGCGGTTCGTCAACGGAAGTCGTCGGCGTGGTCCACGGCCCACTGTGCGAAGGTCCGCGCGGGTCGGTCAGTGACGTCCTCGACGGTCGTGGAAACCTGGGCGGGGGTGCCGTTGCGGGCCGCCCATTGGCGCAAGAAGGTCTCCACGCCGATCGCCGGGATGGTCTTGCTCAGTTCCACTCGCGCTTCGTCCACAGAGATCGTCTCGAAGCGGATCGTCCGGCCGAGGGCCTCGCCTATGTGCTCGACCTGCTGCCACAGCGTGAGCGACTGCGGCCCGTAGACGGTGTATGCCTGTCGCCGGTGGCCTGGCCGGGTCAGCGCGGTCACCGCCAGCGCGGCCATGTCCTTCTCGTGGACCGGTGCGGTCTGCGCATCCGGATACGGGTTGCGCACGACGCCCTCGTCCCGGATCGGCCGCTGCCACCACCACAGCGTGTTGGTGGCGAACATCCCCGGGCGAATGAACGTCCAGTCGATGCCGGACCGCTCGATGGCCAACTCGACGGTCCGGTGCTGCCGGGCGATCGGATTGTGTTCCGCGTCCGGGAGCACGACCGCCGCCGACGACAGCAGTACGACGTGCCGGACGCCCGCGGACGCGGCGGCGTCGACGAAACCCTCGACACCGTCGGGTTTGGCGTAGAGGAACACCTTGTCGGCGCCCTCCAGCGCGGCGGGCAGAGTTTCGGGACGCTCAAGATCGGCCGCTACGGCCTCCACGCCCGGCAGGAGGCCCGCGGTCTCGGGTGTCCGGCTGGTGGCCCGGACCTTGTCGCCCGCCGCGAGCAGACCACTGACGACGTGACGGCCTACGTTTCCCCTGGCCCCGAAGACGGCCGCGACCATGTTCGGCTCCTTTCTCAATGCTCGGCTGCGCCGAGCAGCTTGATCAGTTGGTCGTGCAGGCGACGCCGGACCGCCGGAGACAGCGGATCATCGCCCAGCAGTTCCTGTACGAACTGCGGCAGGGTGATCGGTGAGAAGACCACCGCGTAGATGACCAGGAGCGCGAACTGCGGGTCGATGCCGTCGGTGACCTCGCCGGCGTCCCGGTGCTCACGGATCCGCTGCACCCCCTGGGCCAGCGTGGCCCGCTGGGACTGCGCGTAGCGCTCACCCTCCTCGGCGTCGGCGAAGGGACAGTCGCCCAGCGCCTGCCAGACCACCAGCCGGGCCCAGTCGGGGCGGTCCAGCGTCGTGTCGAGATAGGCGGAGACTGACGCGTCGAACGAGGCATTGGAGGCGGCGATGGACGCATCGATCCCCTGCCGGCGGCGCCGGAGCTCCTCCAGCAGGCCCTGCTTGCCGCCGAAGTGGTACGAGATGAGCTGCGCGTTCACCTCCGCGCGCGCGGCGATTCCGGCGGTGCGTGCGCCGGCGTAGCCCTTTGCTCCGAACTCGGCCATGGCGGCATCGAGGATCCGCTCCCGGGTCTGCTCCGTCGCCCGCCCGCGATCCTCCGGCCGTGGCGCTCTTCGTGCCGACATGACCGTCACCTAATCAGTCAATCAGTTGAATGACAAACGTCAATCAGATGATTGACGCCAAGGCACCGGACCGGTCCCATCCATCGGACGACCAACGTTCGCGGTGCGCTCGCCGATCCAGGGGCCCTTCCGGCTCTGTTCCCCCGCTTGATCGTGTATCCGCATCTGCCGCAGGCAGCGTCAGCTGGCCCCTCAAGCGGACTCGTTCGCTAGTGATACCCGGCGGTTTCGGTCAGTCGGCTGTGGCGAGGCATCCGTGTTCTGTGGGCAGTCCTTCGCATCGCTGGGCCCAGTCGCGGAGGTCGGCGGCGAAGCTGGTCGACAACCGGTCAAGGTAGCCGTCCGGGTTTTCGTTCCTGCTTCGGGCGGCCTCTTGCAACTCGCTGAGCATGACCTGTTGGGTGCCCTGCATGAAGTCCTTGTAGCCGAGCTCGTTGAGCCTGCTGATCAGTGAGTCGATGAGCTTGCCGATGCAGCCCCGCACACGGTCGTCGGGATCGTCGCGCCAGATGCCATAGAGGCGGACGGCGACCGCGCGCAGGGCGCTCTCGTTGGTCGGTCCGGCGAGTGTCATGTTCACCAGTGCCTCGACCAGCAGCAGCTTGGCCCGTGGGCTGAGTTTGGGCACCCAGCAGCCCTCTACTGCACTCGGCCAGTGCAGGGACTGACAGGGATTGAGGCGAGTCGAGTGGCGGCACAGCAACTCGGCGGCGATGAGCTGCGCGTTGGACGATGGCGAGCGGAGTGCCGCATCGATGACGAGCACGGCGGTCTCATGGGACACACGCGGATTCTCGGATGACCACAGGTCGACCAGCAGAGTCACGGCGAGATCGGCGTTGTCGAGCTTGGTGAGCGCCAGGAGCCCGGAGGCCAGCGCGGCCGGGTCGGATGAGCTCTCGTCAGCGGGGGCGATCAGCTGCCCCGCGCGCATCGCAGAGTCCAATCTGAGCTGACGGCTCTGTTCGGCCTTTTCCGTCTGCAGCCGGTGCTCGGTCTGGCGGTTCACCATGAACCCGATCAGCGTCACCGACGCGGTCACCAGAACGCCGACAAACGTGAGCACGGCTGCAAGCCGCGCCGCCTCCCCATCCCCCAGGTGGAGCGGCCCAAGCAGCAGACCTGCGGGTAGGACGCACATCACCAACAGCACGGCGGCCGCGAACAAGACGAGTTTCCTGTCGTCCTGGCTCATGCTGTCTCCTCGCGATCCGGGGGACCATCGTGGCGTGTCGCTCATGGAGACGGCCACGTTCAGACCTCAACCGGACACATCGCGTCTCCTGCCGAGATGGAGGTCGGCGGCGGTCCTTGTGGCCTCTCCTGTGTACATCCGAAGAAGATTGCAGAAGGGGAAGGGGGCGTTGAAGGGACCGGTGCTGTTCAGGCGGAAGATCCTTGAGAGGATCGCGGGCGGGCGGATCGACTGGGTGTTCCGGGGTGGGCCGAGCCCCGGAGCCGCGCGGGGAGCACCCAGCGCACCTGGGCGGGGATCGTCATCATCGACTCGGTCATGGCTGTCACGCCCAAGGAGATCACCGAGGAGGACGCCCTCCGTTCGAGCTTCCAAGACCGCGCGGCACTTCTCACTGCGCTGTCCAAGAGTCGGAAGGAGGGCGGTTACCACCGTGTCATGCTCCATCTGGGCGGTCCCAACACCCCATCAGAGCTGGCCGGAAACGCCGACCTGACCGAATCTGGAATTGGCCGACCTCAAAGCCGCCCTGGACGCCATCGGCGCCCGAGCCCGGTGACCGCGCTGGTCTTCATCGCGTACCTACTGCCGATCGGCCGATCGGCCCGCAGATCGTCGGTGCCGAGTAGCGACCGGCCCAGTGTCCCTGGTCAGCCTGAGCCCGGGAGGGCACCGGCGCCAGCGAACAGTGCGGCGTTTGTGGGGGTTGGCAGCCACAAAGGGCGGCGTTCCCTGATGACGTGCCCTGGCAGTCTCCCCGGCGCGCTGGTGATGCTGCGTCTGCGCAAGAGCCATCCGTCATCGCTGACGTCTTCACGCATATGGCGCTCGTCGCTGTGCGTGCCTGTGCCGGCCTGCAGCCGGAGGCGGGTACCGGTGCGTCGCCGCTGGAGGACGCGGGTAACGGCGGGGCCACCTGATCGCGGTGATCAGTGCGATCGGCCAACCGAAGACGGTGGCGCAGCAGATCACGTTGAGCAGGATGAGGTAGCTGATGTCGTCCGCGCCGCGGGCGATCGCGATCAGGGTGGGCAGCGCTGAGACGAACACGAGGATGCCGATCAGCGCGAGCCAGAAGAACGGGCTGTTCTCGATGGCGGTCATGTCTCGTCCTTCGGTCAGAGGTTGCGTCGGCGGTTCCGGTCGGGAGCCTGCGTGGTCGGCCGGTGGGCGGCTGCTGTCTCGAAGGGGCGGCTCGCGCTCATCTCCAGTGCCTCGTCGATCGAGAGCGGGAAGTCTTCGGCCGCTCGTTCCACGTCCGCTCCCCTGCCGGGGTTGGTTTGCCGGGTCATCGGGACGGCTTTGGCGATGACGTCTTCGGGCAGATTGGTCGTGATTTCCAGGACCGTACGCAGCTCCTCAGGGTTGGGTGTGCGCCCATCGCTCTGGAACCTGGCTCTGAGCCGGTCTGCGAGTTGGGTCGCACGCTGCTCCTGGCGGGCCCGTTCCCATTCACTGCGGTCAGGGCCGTGGAGCCGCGTCGTCCACTCTGCGCCGGTGCCTTCCGAGAGTTCTTCGCGGCGGGGCGCTGGGTCCCCAGTGCGGACGTTGGGGTCGCGGCTGAAGAAGGGGGCGGCCAGCGTCATGGCTTCGAGCGGTTGCCTGCCTTGACTGCGGTGCCGGTCGTAGTGGCTCATCGCGTGCGGGTGCAGGTCGCGGAGGCGCTCCTCGCACTTGCCGAGGGCACGGGCCGCGGACTCGTTGGTCGGGGCGTAGAGCACTGCGGCGCCCCATACTTCCGCGACATCCAGTAGCTTCGCCTCGCGAAGCCACTTGCGGTCGTGGGCGCGCGACCAGCGTGCTCGGGCCTCGGCCAATGCCGTCCGCTCAGCGTGCTCTTCGGCTCGACGGACGGCTTCGTCCTGGACCCGCCGGACGAGCTCTAACCGGTGCCTTCGATGTGCGAGGGCCTGTTGTGCCCCGACCACGACGGAGACGATCTGGACGAGTCGTTGCCCGCCGTGCTGGAGTCCTTCTGCGATCGGGTCAGGGTGCTGCTGGTTCATGCTGTTCTCCGGTGAGTGCGTTTGTGGGCTGCCGTGCGTGAGGCGAGTCGGCTGGGAGGATCTTGCTGTTCCGGGCTGGCGAGCGGGGGTAATGAGACGTCCCGGCTCGGGTCCGGGCTGATCGCCGCGGTGACGAGAGCTGTGACTTCGGCCGGCTCCATGCCGGTGCGGTCTGCGACTCGCGTGACCTGTCGTGCGATGTGGCGGGGCGGGAGCTCGGCGATGAGGGCGGCAGCGGCTTGCGCTGCGGCCAGTCGGGTCTCGGCGAACTCCAGGGCTCCGAACCTCTGTATTCTCTCATCTATCAGCAGGTCAGAGAGCGGTATCGCAGAGAGTAACGCTTCGGAGACAGCTGATTGTCCTGGCGGCGAGAGGATCTCGGCTGGGTCCTGGCCCTGCGGAAGCACGGCCACCTCGACCGGTCCGGTGATACGACGCACGGCCTTCCACGCTCGGAGCGCTCCTGCCCGCCCTGCTGGATCGCCATCGAGCGCGATGACCAGGCCGGCGGATTCGAGGTCGGCGTGGACGGCGATCGCCTCGACCTGTTCGGCCGTGACCGCCGTGCCGCAGGTGGCGACCGCGACGTACACCTCCGGCATGGCTACACCGACCGCGATTGCGTCAAGCGGCCCTTCGACCAGGAGGGGGCGTGCACGACCTGCGAGCCGACCACGCCCCTCGTGGAGGCCGAAGAGAACCGCGCTCTTGTGGAAGAGGGCTGTCTCGGGCGTGTTGAGGTACTTCGGGCCGCCGACACCGTCACGCCGCCGACCGATGAAGCCGACGATCGCGCCGTCCAGATCCCGGAAAGGGAACAGAACTCGCTCGCGAAACAGATCGGAGAGATCCCCGCCTTCTCTCTGTTTCGCGAGGCCCGCTTCGATCAGTGTCCGATCGAGATGTCCCAGCTCACGGAGATGCCGAACTAGCGCATCGCGGGATCGAGGTGAGAGACCGATCTCCCACTGCTCCTGGACGTCCGTGCTGAAGCCACGATCTGCCAGGTAGCGGGCGCCCCAGCTTCCCGGCAGATTCCGACGGTAGAAGCGGTGCGCCTCGGCGAGTGCAGCCCGGAGAGGCGACACGGAATCGCCTTGTGCCCGCGGAGCGGTCTTGGCTTTCGGCGCAGTTGGACGGTGAGCTTGCTGGTTGGCGGGCTCCGTCGACGACGCTGTTGCCTCGGCAGAGTTGCCCAGCCTGCGCAGGAGCTGCCCACTCGTGTGGGTGATCCGTCCTCCGATCGCGCGGACGGCGCCGGCTGAATCCGTCCGGACGTCCGTTCCCGCCCATCGCCGCGGAGGCGGGAACGACAGGTGAGAGGCATCCAACCCGAGGCTGGTCAGGACGATGTACGCGACAGAATCCGCCACCACCCGCCGGACGCCATGGCAGGAGGCGGAATCCATGGTGATGGTGTCATCGGATCCGCCCGCCCCGACCGCGTGGGCGAGTTGGTGCGCAAGCAGGGTCGCTGCCGTCGTGTCATCGAGTTCGGGCGCGACCTGGACGCGTCGGTCGGGACGCCCGAGATAGGTCCACCCCTGACCGCGGTCCACGTAGAGACCGAAGTCGGCGGCGAGCAGAGAGAGACGCCGCAAGCCCTCGGACGGGCTGCACCGCGCCTTCTCGACCATCTCGCCATCGGTCTGTTCGATGTCGAAGACCGTGCGGGGTCTGCCGGACGTCGACATGATCCGGATTCCGGTCTCGCCGCGCCGGACCTGCCGTTGCTGCTCCTGCCATGCGTCGTATGGGCGGACGTCGGTCGCCGAGGGGCGCTGAGCCGGTATGAGGAGGGTGTTGGTGAATCCGAGCCGTCCATGACGGCCGGCGTGCTCCAGCCAGGCGTCCCAGTGCATACGTCCGTCGGCAAGCCGCTCAACCATGTGGTCGGCGAGTCCGCGGAGGAAAGCGAGTCGACGTTCCGATGCTTCCGTTTGCGCGAGCTGGTCGTCGTCGGATGGGCTCATCACGGCGACTCCCGTCTGGCCGCCTCTTCACGGACGGTGGCGATCATCTGCGTGAGCTTGCCGTTGGCGATCGTGTAGCCGGCCTTACGCAGGCGTCGGCCGAGCCGGTCCCGGCCGAGTTGGACGCCTTCTCGCTCCAGTTCGCGGTGTAACTCCCGCGCGATCGCCATCAGTTCCTCGTCCTGACGCTTGTCGTCGGTGAGGTCGCCTTCGTTCGGGTCATTCGCCGTGGGCTGGGCGGCGAGGCGCTTGAGGGCGAGCCGATCGGCCAGCGGCGCGTGCCATCGCCACGACCATCTGCCGTAGTCGTCCTGGAGCTTCGAGACGGCCATCAGGTGCTGGTGCTCCAGTTCCAGCCCCTGTCGGTATTCGGTGACGTGCCAGAGAACCATGCGGCGCCAGAGCAGCAGGCTGGAGATCGGTGCGAGAACCCAGCGCGCCGCGGGGACCCGTTCCACCCGGTCAGGGGACATCAACCCGACCCATCGGCGGATCAGGTGCCGGACCCCTTCGACGACCGTGATGAACAGGACCGGCATGGCCGCGTGCATGACGCTTCCGGCGAGGTCTCCGCGCGCGGCGGCCACGTTCACCAGGACGGTGGCCGCGATGTAGATCCAGGCGACCCAGCGCAGCACCGGCCAGGGCAGGTCGAGGTACTCCATGAGCAGGTCCCAGAGCAGAAGGATCACTATCCCGAGGTCCATGCCGACCGGGACGATCCACGCGAGCCCTCGGAAGTGCGGCTCGGCCATCTGCCGGATCGTGGTGTAAGAACCGAGGCCGCCGAGCACGGCCAGCGTCACGATCAGCGGTGCGACTCCGGCGATCCCCCACTGGACGACTCCGGCCGCCGGAGTTCGCGAACTCGGCGGCGCCGGCCTCCCGGCCTTGGCACCGTTTCCTTCGGCCATTGCTTGGAGTTGCTGAGTCGGGTTCACCGGCGGCGCCTCTGGACCATCCAGACGAGCAGCCGCGCGACGTACCGTGCCTCGTTCGTCGTTCCGAGCAGCCGGCCGTGTGCGGTGACGTAGGCGTAGGTTCCTTCGGCTCCCGCGCACAGGACCGTCTCCGACCAGCCGTCGTGTCGGATGTGGAGCCGCCAGCGCCCGTTGCGCGGTTTGCGGGCGCGCACGCAGGCCCCGATCCGCTTCAGCTCCCAGTGAAGCCGGAGGAGGCGAGCACGCCGTTCCTCGAGTTCAGTCTGTGTGGGCGCCGTTACCTGCATCTTCATGGTCCCCCCGAGTCTTGCCAGTTGAAGACCTCAACAGGTCATCAACTAAAGTCCGTGATCAACAAGATGAATCACGCAGGGATGGTCGTCAATCAAAGTAGATGTTCGGCGTGTTGGTGCTTTAGAGACAACACGGTCAACGACTTCGGCGCGGCCCTCTCCCGGGATTCGGTGCGTTCGAAGCCGGACCGGCTGCAGGCCCGTTGGTCATGGGTGCCCAGGGGTTGGGAAAGGCGGCCATCGCCAGCTGAGCCTGGGAAGGCCGCACGGGCTCGGCGGCCTGTGACCCACGATGACCGCCGGCCGCGATCCTTGCCCGGACGAGGTGTCGGTTAGCGAGGCGTGCCGCGTCGGCCTGGGCCTGGCGTTGCTGGAGTCGGCGGATCTCGGCAACTGTCTCCAGCAGTGAGATGAGGCGACTGACCAGCAAGAGGATGGAAACGGTGGTGCGGTTCTGGACTCCGCCCAGCCTGAGGAGACCGGCCGCGGCGCGCAACGCGCCTCCTGCGGAACTGGGCCGCGGGACGCTTCCATACGGGGCGCGGGCTGCGCGGTCGTAGACATCGGCAGCCTGGAGGAGGTCGGTGTTGCCGGTGACTTTGGCGGCGACACGCAGGGCGTCGGATGCAGCCCAGCAGGCGTCTTCGGCGGCATAAGGATTGATGGCCATGTACCGCCGGATCTCGGCCGTGGCATACGCGGCCGCCCGAGCGGCGTCGTCATAGAACGCCTGACGCTCCTCGGCCGTCAGTTCGTCTTCCGGCCGGCCGATATCGCCGCCTGAAGCATTCCACCGCTGCTGGAGGCGAGGGAGCGTGTAGGCGGCGCCGAGATGGCCGCCGGCGTACCAGACAGGTTCCTCGACACTGGGCAGAGCGACTGCATATCCGGTCACCTGATCCGGTTCGAGCCGGCTGAATCGGCATCGGACGAGCAGCCCCTGTTCTTCCAGCGCGTGGACGAAGTTGTCCGTTGTCCGGACGCTGTCCGCCGCGCGGCGGACGGCCGTCCGCAAAACGGCGAGTGCCGTCCGCTCCGAGACATGCCGTCCGCCGAGCGGACGAGCCGCACCATCCGCACCCCAGCGAAGCCGCAGCTTCGGCAGCGTGAGATCGCCGGCCAGCTTCCCGCCGCCGAACCACACCGGCTGCCCGGACGAAGCCAGGTCATCGGGCAGAGCGACTGCATAGCCGGTGACCTGATCGGCGAACCGAGTGCTGTACCGCTTGCGGACCAAAACGCCTTCCGCCTCGAGGGCGGCGAAGAAATCGGCTTCGGTCCGTGCGCCCGCCGCCGCGGCGGCGACCTGCCGCCACAGCGTCACCCGCACCGGCTCCTCGCGGCCCGATCGCGCGGCCTTCTCGGCCTCGGCACGCTTGGGCCGCCGCGCCGCCGTCCGGTCCGCCGGGGCCGTGGACCGCAGCCCCCAACGCCGCTCGATCGCCCGGCAGGCATCCCGAACCCGGTACCCGTCGTTCCACACATCCGGACGGACACCATCGATACGAGCCAGCGTCGCGACCACATGGATGTGGTCCTCGCCGTGCCGGACGGCGATCCACCGGACGGCGTCATCGTCCCCATCGGCCGCCAGCCCGGTCCGAGCCATCATCTCTTTCGCGATCTCGGCCCACTGGTGATCGTCCAGGATCGGGTCCTCTGGCGCCGCGCGGAGCGCCAGATGCCACACCGGTTTGCGGTAGTTGCGCTCGCCCAGCAGAGCGAGCGGCTGGGACAGCAGCCCGTCCAGCCGCCGGAAGTCCCGGCTACCGTCTGCCCTCATAGGGGGCTCCAACTCGTCCGGCTCGTCGAAGCCCGCCACGATGCGCGGGTCGTGATGCTCTCCCACCCGCCCGGGGCCGTACAGGTACCGGATCAAGCCTTCGACCCGCTTTCCCCGAAGGATCTTGCCGATCAATCGGCGACTTCCGCCGTCACGGCAGGCATCGGCGCACCTCTTGGGCCAGGGCATCGAGGTTGCTGGTCGCTCGCGCAGCGACCTCGGCATACCGCTGGAGCTGCGGCGGCGGCTCCCCCGCATTCGATGCGGCCACGGCCTGATTGAGGTTCACCCCGATCCGCCGCACCTGCTGAGCCGCGTGCATCACCGTCGCCAGCGCCTCCCGCAACAACGCATACTGCGGGAGCGCGCTGCCACGAGCTGCGGCCAGCACTGCCTGCGCCGCATAGGCACCGACCGCCAGCCGCTCCCCCGCTGCCGCTGCCCGCACCAGCGCATGCTCCTCATCCGACAACGAGAACCGCACCGACCGTTCCCGACGCGGACTGCGATGCGCACGCCGATTCAACGGCGCCGGCCCGCTGCTCTTCTCGACTACCGTTCCCACCCCCACGGATCGCGCTCGATCCGACTGCTTCGTGCTGGACCGCGCCCGGTCCAGCAACCAATAAGTGCACGAACTCCATATCTTGCCCCTGCGCCGGCCCGGGCCTCGGGAATGGCGCGGCGGTCAGATCCCGCACCGACGGATTCCGCGCCGCCGTTTACCGGGGGCCGGTGCGTGGCGTCATCGACGGAGCGGGACAGCCCCGCCTGATCGAGATCCGTGCTCAGTCTCCGTCTCGCTCGGCGAGGAGACCGAGCACGGATCGAGAGGCTCAGCGACCTTGGGCTACATCTCGCGACGAGGAGGCGGTGGCTTGGGAGCCCGGCGAGGGCCGTCGGCGGTGGGTGGTGCTGAGCCGGGATCGGACAGTACATCGCTGATGCCGCGCGGGAAGTCCTTGGCGGCCGACTGGACGTCGGTGGCCGCTGTTCTGGCCTGTTCGTCCAGCGGCGTTTCGGTTTCCGCGTGGTCTGGGGAGGTGGCTTCCGTGCCGTGAATGACGGTGAGCGCTCCTTGGGCGCGTCGGAATGACTCGGCGAGGTCCATGGACTGCTCGGTGGCCCTGATCAGTGCATCGTGCGCCTTCAAGACGGACGGGAGTGGGTCGTCGCCGCGCTCGTGCTGCAGCCGACCGGCGTCGAGGGCGCCGTCGAGGAAGACGTCCAAGTGCTCGGAGAGCTTGACGAAGCGGTATGCGGTCTGGGCCAGATTGCCCAAGATCGTGCGGGCGGCTTCCGGACGAGTGAGCCCGGGCGGGTCCTGGATCAGCCGTATGAGCGCTCGAGCACGCTCATGCAGCTCGCCGGCAAGGAGTTCGGTGCGCTCGTCTGCGGGAGTCTCGTGATCGGCCATGAAGGGATGTCCTCCGGTTGGTTGTGGATCGAGTCATGCAGACTTCCTCTCGTTCAGTGATGGGTAGAGCGTCTGCAACGCCTTATAGGCGTCTAAGAACGTTTGCGCTCCATCATGAGGGACGCAAAGCTTGACCGCCAGCAAGCCGGGCGGCGTGCCGCGAAAATCAAAAACTAGGCAAAGTGGACATATGCGGGCGATGACGCGGCGATTCGAATAAGAACCAGGCTTACCCGGCGAATAGCGGCAGACGCTAATCAACCAGCCCTCGATGGACGGCTTCGGCACCGATTTGAAAGCGGGTTTTCACCCCAAAACCGTCCCGAATGCTCGCTATCCGCCGCCGGACAGTGGTGACGCTCATCCCTACCTGCTCCGAGACGGCTTCATCGGTCAGCCCGAGCACCAGGAGTCGCAAGATCGTCAACTGCTCATGGGAGATGCCTTCGGCATCGCACACGGGTGCCGCAAACGGAACCGCACGGTCCCACAGAAGTTCGAAGTACTCCCGTAGAGCCCCGACGATCACAGAGGACTGGATCAGCAGCGTGCTCGATGAGGTGGAGAAGGTCAACGGGATCAGTGCAGCGGCTTCATCCGCGATCTTCATACCCATCGAAACTTTCGACAGGAGTCGCACCTCCCCACCACAGTCGACGATGCTCTGCAGCCCGGCTCGCCTCGCCTGCGTCTCAGCGTTCTTCGCCTCGTAGATGGCCTTCATCTTGGCACCGGTCGATGACCAGGCTGGGCTGGCGTCTTCGACCGGCGTCAGGGCGAAATCGTCGGACTCATGCAGGTCCAGCGTCAGCCAGTCACGCTGGGCGGAGCGCATCAAAGTCTCCGTCAGCGCATCCGTCTCGTCCGCGTCGGTCACGATGCGGACGAGTTGTTCTATTGCAGGGGCTGTGGTTGATTCAGCATCCAGTAGTGCTTGACTCATGCGCTGCTGACCTATCAGCAAACGTTCGTGATCGGCGACGGCCTCATGCGCGAGGGTCGCCAATCCATGCTGCAGGACCACGTCGACCGAGCTGGCAGCCACCCACCAAATTCCGTCCCGGTCACTTTCTTCACAGTGGGCCATATTGGCGGCGACCAGCGCTTCTACGTTCTGGATACCGCCGAGTCGCTGAGCGGCTTCCTGGAGGGGGCAACTACCGGTCTTCAGTAGCTGCAGGTAGAGGGCCAGGAGGTTTTGGGGAACGATTCCTTCTAGCAGTCGCCTTGCGATGACCTCGGGGGCGCGAGCCACCAACTCTCCTTTGCGAGGATAAAGCCTTGTTTGTGGTCAGCTCGCCAGGGATCTCCGAAGGGAGACCCGAGTGCGTGGGGCTGCGGCGAGAGTGAGCAAGGTTGTGGCCGTCGCGGCGAGCACCACGGCGCCCGCTCCGATCACGACGTGCTGTGCTCCCGCCATGGCCGCCAGCGGCCCGGATACGAGCATGGCGATCGGCATCAGCGCGTAGCTCGCGACCATGTTCCAGCTGTTGACGCGGACCAGCACCTCGGCGGGGAAGCTGTTCTGCAGGGCAGTCGTCCACAAGACGTAGTAGACGGCTTGGGACACTCCAGGAATCGTCGCGACGATCGCGATGAGCTGCCACGACGCTCCACTTCCCATCGCGAACATGGGAAGCGACACCGCGATCGGCAAGCCCGCGGCCAGGATGGTCCGGGTGGGTCTCCAGCGCGCGCCGATGAGAGCGCCCAGCAGTCCTCCGAGAGGCTCGCTTGCTCGGATGACGCCCCAGGCCTGCGCGCCGCCGTGTCCACCGAGCATGTAGAGGGGACCTGCGATCTCGATGTAGCAGACAATGGCGGTGGTGACCGCCGTGTACTGCAGGGTCATGATCCAGACCCATGGACGAGTACTGAATGCGCGCCACCCTTCGCCCAGGTCCCGCAGCGGCTTCGCGTTGCCCCGTTGTAGCCGCCCGGTGGAGAGCCGGCTGAGCAGCAGGGCGCTGAAACCGCAGAGGACTCCTCTGGTCGACGCTGCCCAGGCAGGGCCGATTACGGTGACGACCAGGCCTGAGGTGACGAGCCCGACGAGCAAGCCGATGGACTGCGTCTGGCTGATGAGTGCGTTGCCCGCTGGACGGTCCGATGGCTTCAGCAGATCGGCGACCGCACCGGGAAGCGTGGGCAGGTACAGGGCGGTTGCGGTTCCGCCGAGGGCGGCGAGCGCGCAGAGCAGTGGTAGCGGCGTGCCGCGTGCAGATAGCGCGACGCCGACCGTCACCCACGCTGCACAGGCCAGAGCGTCGGCGCCTGCAAGGACCTGGTGCCGGCGGAAGCGGTCTCCGGCGATGCCCCCGCAGATCATGAGCAGGGCGGGGAAGGCGTTGCTGGCCAGGACGAGAGACAGGCCGCCGGCGCCGTAGCCCTCCTTCTTGACACCCCAGATCAGCGCGAACTGCCCGAAGCCGATGCTGGAGCTGGACATCAGCCGGGAGGCGAACAAGACGGCGACGGAGTGGTCCCGCAGCAGGCGGAGTGGAGCCGCGATTTCGGGGATGGTCGGCTTCCTCATGGCGCGTCGTTGAGGTGCTCGAGGAGGAACTGCGCGATGTCTCCGTAGGCTTTGAGTTCGTTCTCGCGGCTGGTGAAGCCGTGGCCTTCGTCGGGATAGATGTCGTAGCGCACCTGAACGCCGCGTTCGCGCAGCCGGTCGACGATCTGGTCGGACTCGTTCCGCGGGACACGGGGGTCTCGGGCGCCTTGGACGATGAGCAGCGGCGCGGTGATGGCGTCGGCGTAGGTGATCGGGGAACGCCGGGTGAGGTGGTCGGCGTCGGTGTCGGGGTCGCCGAGCACGGCGGCGACCATGGTCTTCCAGGTGGGCGGGCAGGCTTGGGCGAGCGTGACGAGGTTGGTGGGGCCGCAGAAGGAGACGCCCGCCGCCCACTTGTAGGGAAGGCGGGACAGACAGGACAGGGTGGCGAATCCCCCGTAGGAGCCGCCCATCACGGCGATGCGGTCGGCATCGAGCTCGGATGTGACCTGGATGTGGCGGACGGCGTGGTCGAGGTCTTCCAGATCGACTCCGCCCCAGTCCCGGTAGATGAGCTTCTGGTAGCTGAGCCCGTATCCGGTGGAGCCGGCGATGTTGGGAGCGAAGATCGCGATGCCTTGACCGAGCAGGTATTGGTAGAGCCCCGAGTAGGCGTACTCGGGACGTTCCTGGGCTTCGGGTCCGCCGTGGATTGATAGCAGAACGGGGTGGGGGCCGGGCGTGTGCGGCCGGTACACCAGCGTGTGCACCCGGCGTCCGTCCGCTGAGGAGTAGGTGATCAGTTCCGGATCCACCGGTGTGACGACATGCATCGCCGGCGGGCGGGTGTCGGTGAGGTATCGGAAGCCGCCGACGGTGTCGAGCACTCCGATCTCACTGGGCCTGATGGCAGAGTCGATCTCCAGGACGATCTGCCGGCCGTCGGGCGTGATGACGAACGTGTCGATGACTCCCTGGGGAGTCTCTGGGAGAGCCACCGGGACACCCTTCTTGGTGGCGTGCAGTACGGAGCGTCCGCCCTGGTTGGAAGACCACACCAGGGTGTCACCAGCAGCTTCGAGGAGTTCAACGTCCCACTCGTCTTCGGTGATGCGGGCCAGGTCGGCATCGCGTAGGGAGTAGCGGCCGATCGAGGTGAACTCTCCCCACACGTCCGTGCAGACGTAGAAGGCGCTGGAGTCCGGCTCCCACGGACCGAGGACGAACAGCGCCGCACCATGCTCGGCGGTAACGCAGCGCGGGTCGGCGCCGGAGTCGGTGAGATCGACGAGGTAGGCGGCGACGTCGGTGTTGGAGCGCACGCCGGCCACCAGCAGCCACCGTCCATCGGGCGACGGCCGTGCCGGCGTGAAGATCACCCCATCGGGAGGGACGATGCGACGCTCGGTCCCCCCGGCCAGATCTCGGATCACGACGTCCTGGACAGTGCGGTCACGGTCGTTGGCGCCATAGAACAGGTAACGGCCTTCATCGCCGAAAGGAGCATCGGCCAGAACACGCTGGCAATCCGGCCCAGAGCTGATCTCCTCAGGCTCTCCTCCCTCGAGAGAGACCTGGTAGATCCGGTATTGCTCGTCGCCGTTGTGGTCAGCGGTGAAGAAGAGCTTGCTGCCATCGGGCATCCACGCGATCTGCCAGACGGCCCGATCCTGCAGGTTCGTCACCCGGCGGGCCTTGCCTCCGGCAATCGGGATCGTCCACAGATCGAAGGCTCCGCCGGCGTTGCTCGAGTAGGCGACGGTCGTCCCGTCCGGTGACAGCGCCAGGCACTGGCGGAACCGCTCAACGGGTACGAAATCGAGGAAGTCGGGCATCATCGCTCCAGATAGCGAGGTGGTCAGACCCAGCCGCGGCGGGCCGCGGCGGCGCCGGTCGCGACTCGATTGGCGGTGCCGAGATGTCTGCGGATGATGGTCACGTGGCGTTCGACGCGCGTCTTGTTCGAACCCAGGCGACGCGCGATGCTCGCATCGGTCAACCCATCGGCGAGCAGTGTCAGGATGTCCCGCTGAACCGGAGTGAGCAGCATCTCGGGTTCCTCGGCACCGAGCGGGACCGCACGCTCCCACAACAACTCGAAGTACTCGCGCAGCGCCCCGACGATGACCGGCGAACGCACCAGAAGGGCACAGGGCAGGCCGGTCGGTGTCAGAGGAAGCAACGCGACCGATGCGTCCACCAGCTTCATCTTCATGCCGATATTCGGTACAACCCTGGCTTCCTCCCCCGCTTCGGCGTTCATCTGAACGATCTTGTTGCCGACGGGATGCTCGACGCAGGACGCCTGGTAGATGGTCCGGCAGCGGACATCGCCGTCGAAGACCGGTAGCGGCGGCATGCCGGCCAGCTCCTCCAAGGGCCGCTCCATCGCGAAGTTCTCCAGGGTCAGCCAGTCGCGCCGGGCGGTGCTGAGCAGTGAGCGGGAGGTGTCCCCGATCTCGGTCCGGTCGGTCAAGACACGCACCAGCCGATCGGCCTCTGCCTGCATGACCTCAGGAAAAGGATGCGCATCGGTCATCCGGCGCTGTCCGTCCAGCAGACGTTGGTGGACGGTCACCAGCTTCCGTGTCAGCGCCGCGAGCGCTCCTTGCAGCGCGAGCTCGGGAGCCGTGGCGACCAGCCGCGGAGACGTCGCCAGCCCGGACGGCATCACGTACGCCATCCCCGCCTCGGTCAACGCATCCACGGTCTCCTGTCCGCCGAGTACTTCAGCCGCCTCGGTACTCGGGCAGCCGTCTTGGGCCAACAACCGCCTATAGGCGGTGAGCAGCTCCTCGGATACGACCCCCTGCAGAAGCCTTGCCGCAGCATCCTCGTCCTCCGCGCCCACCGTCACCTCCGGCGACAGAGAGTAGCGGCACAGTTGGCGTCCGTCACCGTGGTTGGGCTGAGCGTTTCCCCGCAATGACGGGAAGTCGCCACCCTCATTCCCCAGGGGCAGCGCGCGGCTCCCGGCTCGCCGTGGCATGGCCGCTCGCGCATGCTGAGCAGCACACCACGGTCCTTCCACGCTGATCACTTACCAGCACGGCGCGTTTCGATCAGCGCCTTGACCAGGCGTGACCGGTTTCATCAACGCACCGAACACCGATCTGCCTGGAGGTCACGTGAACCGCATGCTCAAGCCTCTCCCTCGCCGCCTCACCAACCGCCTTCACCGGGTGACCCGGCGACTTCACCCAGAGCCCTCGACAGGGACAGCGGTCCGTCCTCTGCTTGCCCGCGCCTTCACCTACCCGCAAGGAACCGGACTCCTCGGCCCCGGAACCGACGGGTTGCTCCGCGCGGCCCTCGTCGACGCATTCACTCGCGACACCGAATCCGCCGAGGTCCTCATCACGCACACCCTCCTGGAAGACCTGCTCGGCGAAGACGCCCACCAGGTGACGTTCGGCCAGCTCGGGTCATCCCTGCGCCTGGTCGAAGCCCTCGAGGACGCCATCGAGCATCTGGAGGAACGGGCGCTTTGGGAGGTCACGGGGCAATCAGCGAAGCCGCTGCCCACCCTGTGGCTGGCCGTCCCCGGCCCGGACTCCGACGTCGTTCACCGCACGCTGACCACGCTGGCCGGCCTGGACATCGTCGCGCTTTTCAAAGGCCCATGGCCTTACGGCCCCACCCACCTCATCGACGCCGACGGTCCGAGGCAATTCCCGGCCCTTACCAGCCTCCTATCCGGCCACGAAGCCATCAACAGGCTGAGCGCGGCTCGCTGACCACGAACTACGGCGTGTTGGCCGGGACCCCTTGGCCAACACGCCGCGCCCAGCTGCGGTAAAGAACCGAGCGGTCGTTGCCTCCTCGACCATGTCCGTCCCCACTTCAGGCCACAACATAAAGCCTGCATCTTTACGCCGTAGATCCAAATCTCGCACGTTGGAAGCGGGTTCGAATCCTGCCGGGCGCGCCACCCCTGACCAGCGTGAACACGTGCTTACAACCGTGGATGCACGCCCAATATGTCCGGCCGTTAGCTCGATGTTCGCTCGGATGTCGTTGACCTGTCGTCGGCCGCCACCCAACGATCAGCCCGCACTTGGGCGATCACGCTCGCAGGCCTTCTGGACCAAGAGAGAGCACCCCCCGGTCAGCTAGCTCTTGTCGGTCACACTCCTGGTCCTCGCCGGACTCGGGCCCGGCGTCGGTCAACCGCTGACCATGTCCTTGCTCGCCGAGGCCGCGCCTCCCGGGCTGCACGGACGGACCGTGTCCCTCCACCTGGTCGACAACCGGATCGGCCAGATGGTCCTGTCCAGCGAGGCGGATCTCCTGGCAGCAGGCCTGAGCACCGTCCGCGTGCTCTACGCCACCGGCCTCACGGTCGGCTGGGCCGCCTTCTCGCCCCCGCCCCCCGCAAGCTTCCGATCGACTGCGCCTCATCCTGACCCCCACCAGGAGCACCACATGCAGACCCCCACCGCCGACGCCTACGACCAGTACGGAGGCGCCTTGAGAAGTCCGCTGAGCCTTCAGCCTTCAGGCAGTCGCCCGGCGCGGTCCTCAGCCCAGCGCTTCTGGCTGATCAGGGGAATCGGTGCGCTGTCTTTGTGTCGTCTGTGCGGGGTCGTGGGCAATGCGATCAGGAGACCCCTCGGACGCGATGGGGGCGAGCCGGTCTGCGAGCTGGTCGAAGTAGTGCCGGTACATGCGCTGCAGGTCGATGGCGTCAGGGTCGAACAGCCATTGGGTCTGGACGCCGTCCATGAACGCGATGACCTCGCCGGCGATGAGGTCGGCATCGATGTCCGACCTGACCGCGCCGGTCTTGGCCGCGGCGCGCAGGTGGCGGCTCAATGCCTCGCGGGCGTCATGGAGGCGTGCTCGGAAGTGCTCGAAGGGCACTCCGCCCTCGGCGACGCTCTCCCCGCCGACCACCGCGTCGAAGCGCATCAGCCGGGGGTGTTCGAGCAGGATGCGCGCCAGATCCGCCATGCGGCGAACGGCCTGGACGACATCGTCGCCGGCCACGCGGGCGACGGCATCGGGGTCGATGTCGTCGCGGTAACGCAGTACCCCGGCCAGCAGGGCGGCCTTGGACGAGAAGTGATGCAGGACCCCCGCCTCGGTGAGCCCCACCCGAGCCGCGACCTTGGCCAGGGTGGTGGCGCGGTAGCCCTCGGCGGCGAACGCGTCGAGCGCCGCGTCCAGGATCTGCTCGCGGCGGGCAACGCCGCGAGCCTGCTTCTGCCCCTTTGCGATCGGCACCTTCGAAGGGTACAGCCCTTGACCTACCTAGTAGTAGCTAGGTAATTTCCGCTCATGATTCCCACCCCCCTTCTCCGGCGTATCTGCCTCGTCGGGCTGGTGACGCCCGCACTGGCCTGTGTGCCGCTCGCCGCGGCCGAAGCCACACCGGTCCCCTCACCGACCAGCACGCCGGCCGCGTCCGCGACCTCGGTGGTCGGCTTCTGGGCCGGCGAGGTGACGTCGGCTCCGCAAGGGTCACAGTCGGACGATTCGACCGCCTACTACGATCCCGCCGACCGGAGCGCGTTGACCTCGGCCGTCTGGGACGTGCTGAAGAAGAACCACGTGCCGCTGTACCTGAACATGCGCTACGGCCGTGATTTCGGTCCCGTCCCGGCCGGCGTGCACAGCGACGCGGCGTCCCTGGTCCGCAAGGCGAACGGCCTCGGTGTGCCGGTCATCGCGTGGATCGTGGTGCCGTCGGACAAGGGATACTGGGCCTACGAGGGCAACGCGCCGACGATGACGGACGCGGTCAAGGCATGGGCGTCGTGGAAGAACGCCGAGCGGCTGCGCTTCGCCTCGGTCGCACTCGACCAGGAGTTCTCCTCGCAGAACCTGCGGACCTACACCACCGATCTCACCGGCGGCAAACTCGGCGAGCTCGCGGTGTGGATGAACGGGAACATCGACCCCGCCAAGCAGTGCAAGGCGTTGCGCGACTACCGGGACCTGATCTCCTGGGCACACGACCGCGGCATCGCGGTCACCGCCGCCGAGGCCCCGATGGTCGTCGACGACCTCCACGACGGCAACCTCGCCCTGCAGGACGCGCTGGACATCGCCGGATCCTCACCCGGCTACGACCAGACGTATCTGATGGCCTACCGCAGCGGTGTCGCAGAGTCCGGGGTCGATCCCGGATCGGCCTACGTCTCCTCCTACTACACCGACATGCAGAAGTACTTCGGCAAGGGCGGGCAGGCCAGCCTGGGCGTCGGTGGACAGAAGCCGTACGACACCCTCACTCCGCTGGTCGACGACGTCCGGATGCTCGCCGGACTCGGCGCGAGACAGATCCCGATCTACTCGCTGGAATCGACCGTGGGCAAGTTCGGCGCCGCGGGTCTGCAAACGATCGTCGAGGCGGCCAGCCACCCGATGAAGGGCAGCGAACTCACCGAGGCGACCAAGCCCACCGCACTGTCGGAGGGTTTCCGGGTGCCGAACTACCTCCTGGACGCCACCGCCACCGCGCTCACCTTCACCGCGACCGCGAAACAGGGCCATCTCCAAGGCCCCAACAGCTGGCCCAATGGCTGCGGCGACCTCGCCGCCCGCCCGCTCGCACACCACCAATCCGCAGACGGACAGTAGCCCGGCAGTCCCTATTCATTCCATTACCCCGCTCTCGCGGGTCGGCGACCATGGGACGGCCGGCGAGAGCGGGGTAATGCCCAACTGATCCCTCAACGCTCCGGTGCGGTCGGCATTTCGCTGTCGCCTGCACGGAGTTCGCGCAGGCGGTGCATGATCGCGCCGTCGGCGAAGGTGTCGTGGAGAGAGGTGAAGAGCGCGTACAGGTCGTCGTAGACGGCGGCCCGTTGCGGATCGGGCTGGTAGACGGCGGGAGTGCGGCGGCCCATCGTCGCCGCCGCGGTGGTGATGTCGGGGTGGCGTCCGGCGGCGACGGCGGCGTGGATCGCCGAGCCCAGCGCGGGCCCCTGGTCTGAGACGATGACCGACAGAGGACGGTCGAGGATGTCGGCGTAGGTCTGCATCAGGAAGGCGTTCCTGGTGAGGCCGCCGGCGGCGATGAACTCCTCGACCGGTACCCCGGACGCCTCGAAGGTCTCGACGATCTTGCGCGCGCCGAAGGCGGTGGCTTCGATCAGCGCGCGGTAGACGTCCTCGGGGCGGGTGGCGAGGGTCTGCCCGACGATCAGGCCCGACAGGTTGTGGTCGACGAGGGTGGAGCGGTTGCCGTTGTGCCAGTCGAGGGCGATAAGGCCGTGCCGGCCGGCGTTCTGCTCGGCGGCCTTCTCGGTGAGGTGGTCGTGCAGGCTCACGCCCGCCTCCGCGGCGGCCTTGGCATAGGAGGCGGGGACGTTGTGCTCGACGAACCAGGCGAAGATGTCGCCGACGCCCGATTGACCGGCCTCGTATCCCCACAGTCCCGGGACGATCCCGTCGGCGACCACGCCGCACATGCCCGGGACTTCGGCGAGCCGGTCGGAGGACATGATGTGGCAGGTGGAGGTGCCCATGATGGCGACCATCTGGCCCGGCCGGACCGCGTCGGCGGCGGCAGCGGTGACGTGGGCGTCGATGTTGCCGACGGCGACGGCGATCCCCTCGGGCAGGCCGGTCCACGCCGCCGCGCGGGCGGTCAGGGACCCGGCTCGGGCGCCGAGCGGCGAGAGCTCGTGTCCGAGCTTGCTCGTGAAGTCGGCGAAGCCGGGATCAAGGAGGGCGAGGAACTCCGCGGAGGGATACGCGCCGTCCTGATGGATCGCCTTGTATCCGGCGGTGCAGACGTTGCGGGTCTCGACGCCGGTGAGCTGCCAGACGATCCAGTCGGCGCCCTCGATCCAGCGTTGGGCCGCCTGGTACATCTCCGGGTCCTCGTCGAGGAGTTGCAGGCCCTTGGCGAAGGTCCATTCGGAGGAGATCTTGCCGCCGTAGCGGGGCAGCCAGGGTTCGCCGCGTTCGGCGGCCAGCGTGTTGATGCGGTCGGCCTGTCCTTGGGCGGCGTGGTGCTTCCACAGCTTGGGCCAGGCGTGCGGGCGGGACGGGAACAGAGCCGACAGCGGGGTGCCGTCACCTGTGGTGGGAACCATGGTGCAGGCGGTGAAGTCGGTGCCGATCCCGACGACATCGCAGGGGTCGATGTCCGCGGCGGCGATCGCTTCGGGGACGGCGGAGCGCAGGACGTCGATCCAGTCCTGCGGCGATTGGAGCGCCCAGTCGGGCCCCAGCGGGGTGCCGTCGGGCAGGCGTTCATCGATCACGCCGTCGCGGTAGTCGTGAACGGCGGAACCGAGTTCGGCGCCGTCGCTGACGCGGACGACGACGGCGCGTCCGGACAGGGTGCCGAAGTCGACGCCGATGACGTAGCCGTCTGTGCTCATCGTGGTTCCTCGTGTCACAGTCCCTGGGCCAGCCGATGATAGGCCTGGTTCCAGCGGATCTCTTTGGTGAACTGGCCGAGCGTCGTGCCTGCGTCGATGGTCAGCAGTTCGACGCCGACCATGTCGGCGAGGTCGGTCAGCTCCTCCGTACCGAGGGCGGTGGTCAGCACCGTGTGGTGCGGGCCGCCGGCCGTGAGCCAGGCCTCCGCCGAGGTCGCCAGATCGGGTCGCGGACGCCAGACGGCGCGGGCGACCGGCAGCCTCGGCAGGGGTTCCAGCGGCGGCACGACCTCGATCTCGTTGGCGACCAGCCGGAACCGGTCGCCCATGTCGGTGAGGCCGACCACATGGCCGACGCCGGGAGCGGCGTCGAAGACCAGGCGGACGGGGTCTTCCCGGCCGCCGATGCCGAGCGGGTGGATCTCCAAGGACGGCGTGTCCGCCGCGATGGTCGGGCAGACCTCGAGCATGTGGGCGCCGAGGATGAGCTGCTGGTCGGGGACGAGGTGGTAGGTGTAGTCCTCCATGAAGGAGGTGCCGCCCGGCAGTCCTTCCGCGGTGGCCTTGAGGGTGCGCAGCAGGGCGGCGGTCTTCCAGTCGCCCTCGCCGCCGAATCCGTAGCCGTCGGCCATGAGCCTTTGGACGGCCAGGCCGGGCAGCTGGCGGAGACCGCCGAGGTCCTCGAAGTTGGTGGTGAACGCTCCGAACCCGCCGTCGCCGAGGAAAGCGCGCAGGCCGAGTTCGATCCGTGCGCCATAGCGCAGCGAATCGTGGCGTCCGCCGCCGGAGCGCAGTTCTGGGGCG
Source organism: Actinomadura sp. NPDC048394 (assembly GCF_040651755.1). Lineage (NCBI taxonomy): Bacteria > Bacillati > Actinomycetota > Actinomycetes > Streptosporangiales > Thermomonosporaceae > Actinomadura > Actinomadura sp. NPDC048394. The sequence goes on from NZ_JBEZJL010000021.1 coordinate 129,044, forward strand.
ACGTCGTAGAGCTGCTCGTACTCCTCGACCAGCTCGCCGATCGCGGCGTCGTCGATCTGGTCGACGACGGCGACGAGGTCGTTGACGCCGTAGGTGTTCACCGAGACACCGAACCGCAGCTGAGCCTCTACCTTGTCGCCCTCGGTCACCGCGACGTCCCTCATGTTGTCGCCGAACCGGGCCAGTTTCAGGCGGCCGAGTTCGGCGCGTCCGGTGGCGGCCCGGGCCCAGGCGCGAACGCGGGTGATCATGCGCTCGTCCCCGACGTGGCCGGCCACGGTCTTCCGCGGCACTCCGAGACGGGCCTGGATGAAGCCGAACTCGCGGTCCCCGTGGGCCGCCTGGTTGAGGTTCATGAAGTCCATGTCGATCGTCGCCCACGGCAGCGCCACGTTCGCCTGGGTGTGCAGGTGCAGCAGCGGCTTGGCCAGGGCGTCGAGTCCGGCGATCCACATCTTCGCCGGGGAGAAGGTATGCATCCACGCGATGACGCCGACACAGCCGTCGTCAGCGCCGGCCTCCAGGCAGACACGGCGGATGGCGGCGGCGTCGGTCAGGACGGGAAGCCATTTCAGCCGGACGGGCAGGGCCTCCCCCAGTTCACGGGCGATGGCCTGGGACTGTTCGGCGACCTGCTGCAGCGTCTCGGCTCCGTAGAGTCCCTGGCTGCCGGTGACGAACCAGATCTCGCGATCGGGGAACGCCATGTGCTGCTCCTTCGGATGCGTCATACCGGTCACTGCCCGTAGGCGTTCTGGTAGCGGTCGTACAGCCGGTCGATGTGCTGGGGCTCGATCGGCAGGGGATCACCGAGCTGCCGGGACAGGTGCACGGCGCGGGCCGCGTCTTCGCACATCACCGCCGCCTTCACGGCAGCCTCGGCTGTGGCGCCGATGGCGAAGACGCCGTGGTTGCGCATCAGAATGGCCGGGCTGCGGTGGCCGGCGAGGGTGTCCACGATTCCCCTGCCGATGTCGTCTCCACCGATCATCGCGAACGGCCCGATGGGGATCTCTCCGCCGAACTCGTCCGCCATCGCCGTCAGCACGCAGGGGATCGGCTCGTTACGGGCAGCCCAGGCGGTGGCGTAAGGGGAATGAGTGTGCACGACCCCGCCGACGTCGGGGCGGTGACGGTAGACGTAGGCGTGGGCGAAGACGTCGCTGGACGGCTTCAGCGATTCTCCGACGGGAGATCCGTCGAGATCGCAGAGCACCATGGACTCGGGCGTCAACCGTTCATAGGCCAGGCCGCTCGGCTTGATCAGGAAATGAGCGTCGTCGACGCGCGCCGACACGTTCCCCGCCGTCCAGACGACGAGGCCCGATCGGACGAGTGCGCGGTGCAGGTCTGCGAGCTGCCGCCGGATGTCGTCGATGTCCGTCACGCGATGGCCTTTCATGGTGTGAGCGCAAACATGCGGTGGGTGGAGCGTCCATGCGGGATGGTCAGGCCGGGAGAGCGGCGGTGCTCTCCCGGACGATGAGCTCGGGCACGATGATCTGCTCGGGCTGCATCCGGCCACAGGTCGTCAGCTGTCCGAGCAGCAACTCGAAGGCCCGGTCTCCGAGGCCAGCGAAGTCCTGGCGGACCGTGGTGAGCGGCGGCCAGTAGTGAGCCGCCTCAGGGATGTCGTCGAAGCCGACGACGTGCACGTCGCCGGGAATGCGGCGGCCCTTCTCGTGGAGAGCTCGCAGCAGTCCGACGGCCATGGCGTCGTTGGCGGCGAAGACCGCGGTGACGGCCGGGTCATCGGCCAGTCGCCGGCCGGCCTCGTATCCCGAACGGGCCGTCCAGTCACCGGTCAAGGGCTGGGGTGCGGCACGTCCGGCTTCGGTGAGGGCTTCCCTCCACCCTTCGATCCGTTCTTCGGCGTCGATCCAGTCCGCTGGACCGGCGACATGCCAGACGGTGGCATGGCCGAGCTGAAGGAGGTGCCGGGTCGCACGACGGGCGCCTCCGCGATGGTCGATGGTGACGGAGGGGAAAGCGTGGTCGGCTGCGGCACCCGCAGTGACGAGCGCGAGCCCCTTGGGCAAAGGTCGCAATTTCCGGGCGGCCAGGGCATGCGGCGCGACGACGATGATGCCGTCGGCGGACTGGGCGCGCAGCCGTTCCACTCCGTCCGCGACCGATCGGATGTCACGGGCGTTCGCGGTGACGACGCTGATGGCGAAGCCGTGCCGGCGGGCGGCCCGTTCGATCCCCGACAGGGTGGCGGCAGGCCCGTACAGGGCGGTGTCGAACCCGAGGACTCCGATGGTGCCGGAGCGGCCGGTCGCGAGGCTGCGTGCCGCCGGGTTGGGCCGGTAGCCCAGGCTCTCGATCGCGGCCATGACCTTGGCGCGGGTGGTCGCGCTGACCGCCTCGGGAGCGTTCAGCGCTCGGGAGACGGTCATCGCGGACACTCCCGCCAGTGCCGCGACGTCTTCCATCACCACCGGCCGCCCGTCCGGAGAGCTCAGCGGAAGACGTCGCGGACTCGGCACTGTTCACTCCTTCGCATTGATCGACGGTCATGGGACGGGCCGATGGTCGATTCGCCGCCCGCGCGGAGGCAGGCGTCACCTCGCCCGCCTCCGCTGGGTGGTGAAGGCGCAGCGGAGGGGACGATGGTCGGCAGGGTTTGGGGTCCGTGGAAGTGCCGCACGTCCAGGGGGTGGATCGTCAGCCGGCCCCGGAACCGATGGTCTGGATGATCGGCTGGAACTCGGCCCAGGTCGGCACGAGCGGGGTCGACTCCCAGGTCTTCTGGGCCATGATCCGCAGGCGCGGGAAGATGGACGCCGCGGCGTCGGCTTCGGTCCAGGCTCCGCCGCTGTTCCAGAGGTGGACCAGCGAGCCGCGGTTATGCGGTTCTGCCGGGGCGACGTTGTAGAAGGGAAGGCCGGAGCCCGTGTCGTCCAAGTAGCCCGGGCCGTGGAAGGCGCCGACGGTCCAGTTCTCGTAGGTCCACGGCAGGGACGGCTTGGCCGGAGGGCCTGCGGGATAGTCGTAGGTGGGGAAGAAACCGCAGTTCAGGACCGAGTATCCAGCGTCCAGCAGATCCTGCGGCGGGCTGGGGTTGATCGGGCTCGGGTACGGGAAGTGCATGTCCGTCCACCACTCGACGATGACGTCGGTGTCGACCTGGACGGTGTTTCCGGGGGCGAAGTTGTCGTTCCAGACGCGCAGCGTCTTGCCGTGGGCGCGGACGTAGGCGTTGGTCTCGTTGATGAGGCCGAGAACGCCGTCGACGGCCACGGCCTGCGGACCATGCTTCTCCTTGGCGTACCGCTCCAGCTGCGGGTAGTTCGCGTAGTCCGGGTCGGGCAGGAACTCGTCGGTTCCCATGTGGAAGTACGGCGCCGGGAAGAGCTCCAGGTACTCGGCGATGAGGTCGCGCAGGAGTTTCCGCGCCTCGGGGATCGTATAGTCGATCTTGTTCGGGGCTGCGACGCCGTCCTTGTCCTTGAGCTGGAACTGCGGGTAATGCGCCAGGAGCGCACCCATGTGGCCCGGCATATCGATCTCGGGCACGACCGTGACGTGGTAGCGCTCCCCGAGCTCGATGAGGCGGCGGACCTGCTTCTTGGTGAGGAACTGCTCGGACTGGACGCCGGTGCTGCTCTCGATGCGCCAGCCCTCGTCGTCGGTGAAGTGCAGATGCAGGTAGTTCAGCTTCAGGTAGGCCATGTCCCTGATGCGCGCTGCGAGCCATTCATAGGAGAAGTGCATGCGCGCGGTGTCCACCATGAGCCCGCGCTCGGAATAGCGCGGCCAGTCGCGGGCGACGCCTGCGGGGACCGAGGTGTTCTGGTGCAGCAGTTGCAGGAGGGTGCGGGTCCCGTAGAAGGCGCCGGCCTCGGTCCTCGCCTTGATCGAGACCGCGGACGTGTCGACGGACAGGACGTAGCCCTCGTCGCCGATCTGCGAGTCGGTCGCACCGAGTTCGAGGACGATGTCGCCCTTGTGGGCGGGACGGCCGGTGATGACCACGCGGACGGCATGCCGCGACAGGGCGTGCAGGTCGGCGGCGAGAAGCTCGGCGGTCCCGCCGAGCCTGCGGGCGTCCGCGGGGCGGAGGAGGATCCGGCTCGCCGTACCGAGTTGGAAGGCACCCGGTCTGGCCGACCATTCGCGCAGTGCCGGAATGGTCCGGGGCCGGACGGTGGTCGCCTCTTCGCCGGCCGACGCCGGACCGGCGTAGGCGATCGGCACCACGGCCAGGCTGCCGAGTGCGGCGGCGGCTCCGATGAAGGTCCGGCGGGACAGTGGGGTGGTGTTCGGCATTGTCATCCTCTTCCAAGCAACTGGAGAGCGCTCATCCCTTCACACCGCCGGTGGCGAGGCCTGACTGCCAGTAGCGCTGGAGGAAGATGAAAGCGATCATGAGGGGAACGATGGAGACGAGCGACCCGGTGAGCACGGTGGAGAAGAGCACCTGGCTGCCGCCTCCCGCTGCTGCGGCGTTCTGCCAGTGCGCCAGGCCCACGGTCACCGGGAACAGCGACTCGGTGTTGAGCATGATCAGCGGAAGGAAGTAGTTGTTCCAGGTGGCCACCAGCTGGAACAGCAGGACGGTCACGATGCCCGGGGTGAGCAGCCGCAGCGAGACCGTCAGGAAGATGCGGAACTCGCCCGCCCCGTCGATGCGCGCCGCCTCGAGAAGGCTGTCGTCGACCGCGTCCGCGGCGTAGACGCGCATTAGGTACACCCCGAACGGGCTGACCAGCGACGGCAGGATGACCGCGAACGGGGTGTCGGTGAGGTTTCCGGCCGCGAACAGCAGATAGGTCGGGATGGCGAGCGCGGTGAGCGGCACCATGATGGAGCCGAGAATGATGTTGAACACGACTCCGGAGCCACGGAACCTGTACTTCGCGAGTGCGTAGCCGCACATGGTCGCCAGGATCGCGGCTCCGAGCGAGCCGATGACCGCGTAGACGACGGTGTTCACCAGCCAGCGGGCGAAGATGCCGTCCTGGAACTGAAAGAGCGCCTTGATGTTGTGGAACAGCTGGAAGTCGTCCCCGAACCACAGCCCGAAGGAGCTGAACAGGCCGGCGTTGTCCTTGGTGGTGGACAGCATCAGCCACACCAGGGGGACGAGGAAGTAGATCACCGTCACCCAGATCATGACCGTGAGGACCCAGCTGCGCCGCTTGTCGCGCCGGACGCCGCGGCTGCGCCGCGCGGGCGGGGCGATGCCGGTCGTGGGCTTGGGCTTGGTGCTCAGAGGGGTCGCGGTCATGCCCGCCGCTCCTTCCGGTTGACGGCGATCTGGACGACGAACGAGACGATCATGATGACCATGCCGAGCAGGAACGCGATCGCGGCGGCGTAGTTGATCTCCTGGTTCTTGAAGGCGACGTTGTAGGCGTACAGATTCGGGGTGAAGTCGGTGCCCACCGCGTCCGGTGCGATGTTGAACAGGAGGTTGGGCTCGTTGAACAGCTGGAACGACCCGATGATCGAGAAGATCACGGTGAGGAGGAGCGCCGGGCGCAGTGCGGGCAGCTTGATCCGCAGCGCGATCCGCCATTGCCCGGCGCCGTCGACCTCGGCGGCCTCGTAGATCTCGTTCGGAACCGAGCGCAGCGCCGCGTAGAGAACGATCATGTTGTAGCCGATGAACTCCCAGCAGACGATGTTCATCGTCGAGCCGAGCACGGTGTGCTCCGACAGCAGGTTCGGGGCGTCCAGTCCCACCTTGTGGAACAGCTGGGTGATGAGCCCGTTGTCGACCCCGTAGAGGTAGCCCCACATCAGCGTCGCCACGACGCTGGGCACCGCGTACGGCACGAAGACCAGCATGCGGACGACCTTGCCGCCGCGGACCCTGCCGCTGTCGAGCGCCAGCGCGATGACGACCGAGGCGCCGAGCATGATCGGGACCTGCACGAACAGGAAGATCACGACTCGCCGCAGGCCGGCCCAGAAGGCCGGGTCGTGCAGGGCCCGCGTGTAGTTGTCGAATCCGCTGAACACCTCGCCGCCGACCAGTTTCGAGGTGAACATGCTCAGGTAGGCCGAGTAGGCCAGCGGCACGATGAAGAACGCCGTGAAGACCACAAGGAAGGGAACGACGAGCATCCACGCCATTCGGGTCTGACCGGCGTGCACCTTGCCCCGCCGCCGGCGTGCTGTCGCGGTGTGGAGTGTCGGCGCCTTGCGACGCGTCAATGAGGCTTTCATAGCTGCTCTCGCGGTGCGGTGGGTCGGCGGAGGCGCCTACCCGGACGGCTACTTGACGGTGAAGCCCTGCTGCTTCGCGTAGTCGACGAGCTTCTTCTGCCACGCGGTGAGGGCGGCCTTCAGATCAGCGTGGTCAGAGATCGCCTTCCCGAGCGTCTCGTCGTAGGCGGAGTTGGCGTAGTCCATGAACGGAAGCCACTGCTGGTTCTGGGCGACCGTGCCGCTGACGCCGGCGAAGAGCTTGTTGACCTGCTGACCGCCGTAGAAGGGGGCCTTCTCGTCGGTGAACTTGGGGTCGGCCAGGGTGGACTTCGTGGTGGGGAACAGGAACTGGTCGTTGGCGAGCTTCAGCGTCGAGGCGGGGTCGCCGTTGATGAACTTGGCGAGCATGTAGGCCTGGATGGGGTGCTGCGAGCCGGCCATGACGGCGTCGGAGGAACCGCCCCAGTTGGCGGAGACGTTCTGTCCCGCCTCCCACTGCGGAAGCGTGGCGACCGACCACTTTCCGCTCGTGTTCTTCGCGGTGCCCTGCAGGAACACCGGGCCCCAGGCGGCGGCGAGCCACGAGGCGTACTTGCCCCGGGAGAGCCCCTGGTACCACGCGTCGGTGAAGTCGGGGTCGGTGGACACCAGGCCCTTGGAGATCAGGTCCTGCCAGTACCCGACGACCTTCTGGGGGATCGCCGAGTCGACGTTCACGCCGACCGTCTGCTTACCGTCATAGGAGAACGGCGAGGCTCCGGCCTGCGAGAAGTAGGCGAGGAGCTGGGGCATGTCGTTGCCGGGCAGGTTCGTGACGTACGCGCCGGTCTTCGACTTGATCTCCTGGGCGGCGGTGACGAAGTCCGCCCACGTCTTCGGTGTCTCGACACCTGCCTTCTTGAAGATGTCGCTGCGGTACAGCGTTCCGAGCGGTCCGGAGTCCTGCGGGATCGCCCACACTCCCCCGTTCTGCTCGACCTGGCTCCAGATGCTTTCGACATACTGGGACTTCAGGTTCGCGGCACCGTACGAGGTCAGGTCGAGCAGGCTCTTGGTCTGGGTGAACGACGGGAGGCGGTCGTAGCCGATCTGCGCGACGTCGGGGACGCCCTTGCGCGCCTTCAGGGCGGCGCGCAGCTTGACGTACTGCTGCGACGCATCGGCGTTGTTGATGACGTTGACCTTGATCTTCGGGTACTTCTGCTCGAAGAGCTTGATCTCGTCCTGGATCGGCACCCACGTCCAGAAGTCGAGGGTGGTCGGTGTGTTCATCGCCGCGTCGATCTCGGTCTGGGAGACGGCCTTGGGCGCGGCAGGCTTCTCGGAGTCCTTGGACGAGCTGCATCCGCCGGCGACGAGGACCGCGCTGATCGCCAGCGCTCCTGCCGTCAATGTGCTTCCGCGGAACCTTGTCATTCGATTCCTTCGTTTCCTGTGATGGGATGGGTCACCCGATCGGGTGGTCCTGGACTTCGAGCACGACTGCTGCGCGTGGCTCGAAGGGTATGAGGTCGCCCGCGGCGTACCGGTCGCCGGAGACGAGGTCGACGGCCTTGGCGGGAGCGCTCACGGTGACCGGTTCGGCCGACCAGTTCGACAGGAACGCGATGCTCCGGTCATCAGAGCGTCCGGTGGCGACGGTGACGGCCTCGGGCGCCTGCCACCGCTGCTTGGCGGTCTGCGGGACGGCCCAGCGGGCGATGCTGCGCGACAGCGGCGCGTTGGGGACGGTGCCCAGATAGCTGATCCGGCCGGCCTCGAACTCCCTCGTGGTCAGGGCCGCTGAGGCGCCCATCTCGGTGGGGGGGTAGGTGGCGAGGACGTCCGCGTCGTCGACCTGGAGGACGTCGACCCATTGGGTTCCCGCCGAACCGGGTTCGAGGGTGAGCGAATCCGTGGTCGCCGATACCGGGAGGGGCCGGGTGAGGTTGTTGTACTCGTCGTAGTGGACGCCCGCGGGCTCGCCCAGCAGTGCCGGGGCCACCGCGGCGCGGGGGCGGGCGAGATCGTCGCCGTAGCCGGTGCGGATCCCGACGATGAGGTGGCCTCCCGCGGCGGCGTATTCACGCAGCCGGGCCAGCGCGGCGTCGTCGGCCACATACAGCGCCGGAGCCAGCAGGACGGGGTAGCGGCGTGCGAGTTCGGCGGGGTCTTCGGCGAGGAAGTGGCTCAGGTGCTGCACCCGGATCTGCGCGCCGGCCTCGAAGAACCCGCGGTAGAAGGCGTCGAAGATGTCCAGGTAGGCGTTCCGGTTCGGGGAGCCGTCCGGGTCGGCCAGCGGCGGTTCGACCTCGAAGGCCCACTTGGTGTCGGTGGAGTACAGCAGCAGGACGTCCGCGTCCGGCACGTAGTCGTCGACGGCGGATCCGATGGCCTTGAGCGCTGCGCCCAACTCGGCGATCTCCCGGTAGATGCGCCCAGGCCGCTGGCTGTGCGGGAGGACCCCGCCCCAGTAGGTCTCTCCGCCGAAGTGCAGCGTCTGCCAGTGCCAGTACTCCACCATCCGGCAGCCTCGAGCCAGGAGGGCGAGCGCCGCCTGCTTGAGCTGCCCGGGGAAAGGCGGATGGTTCTGCCAGGCGTCGCCGATCGACTGGGCGTTGGTCTCGGTGACCAGGAAGGGCGCCTGCGCCGTGGACCAGGCGCGGTCACCCCACTGGAACAGCGCCCACACGCCGGTGTGCCACCACTCCTGCTCCCGGGGAACCTCCTCGTGCCAGTCCAGGCCGTCCTGCATCTTGTAGTACGGGTTGCCCGAGGTGACATCCAGCGAGCGCACCAACTCCTCATCGGCGATCTGCGGCCGCGAGTAGGAGATGCAGGTGGTGACGAACTGATCGTCACGGGCGTACTCGCGCACCACCGCGGCCTGCCACGCGATCAGCTCGGTCGCGAGCGTGGACTGGAAGCGCCGCCACTCCAGCTGGTACTGCGGCATCCGGTTGCCGTCCGGCCGCCACAGGTCCGCCCAGTCCGAGAGACGGTGCGACCAGTACACGAGCCCCCACGCCTTGTTGATCGCCTCGACGCTGCCGTACCGGTCTTTGAGCCACTCCAGGAAGCGCTGGAAGGTGTGCTCGTTATGGGGCAGCTGCTGGCCGGGCTCGTTGTCGACCTGGTAGCCGATGACCGCCGGGTGGCCGGCGTAACGCGCCACGACCTTGCGAACGATCCGCTCGGCGTAGAACCGGTAGGCCGGGTGGCTCTGATCCATCTCCTGCCGCCCGCCGAAACGGTTCGGCCGGCCGGTCTCCGGCTCCGCCGCGATCTCCGGGTGCAGCCGCTGCAGCCACGGCGGCACCGCATAGGTGGGCGTCCCCAGGACGACCCCGATGCCCCGGGCGTGCGCCCCGTCGAGCACCGGCTCGAGCCAATCGAGATCGAACTCGCCCTCCCGGGGCTCCCACGTCGACCACACCGACTCCCCCACCCGGATGACGGTGAAGCCCGCCGCACGCATCAGATCGAGGTCGTCGCCAAGACGATCGCCGAGCTGATATTCGGCGTAGTAGGCGGCGCCGAACAGGACGCCCGAGAACCAGGAAGAAGCAGCCATCAGTAGTTGATCACCTTGATGTTGTCGACAACATTTCGCTGAAACGTAACGCCGGACGGGTTCCTTGGGCAACGAAACGTTGGTTACGTTCCGGTAACGGGCCGCGAGCTCGAGGCTCGCGCGATCAGGTGCGGCGGCGTCGGAAGCCGCACGTCCTCGGGCAGATCCGTACCTTCGATCTTGGCGATGAGCTCCTCGATCAGGAAGCGGCCCTCGCCCTCGAAGTCCATGGCGACCGTCGACAGGGCCGGCAGTACAAAGCGGGCCTCCGGCAGGTCGTCGGTGCCGACGACGCTGAGGTCGTCCGGGACGCGAACCCCCGAGTCCGCGGCGGCGGAGATCAGCCCGATGGCCATGCTGTCGTTGGCCACCCCCACGGCGGTCACGGCCCGCTCGTCCGCGCCGAGCTCACCCCAGACGGCATGCCCGGACGCCGCGGACCAGTCGCCCTGCCGGACCCAGACGATCCGCCCGCCCCGCTCGAGCACCCGCCGGGTGAACCCCTCGGTCCGCCCGCGTGCCGCTATCCAGACCTCGGGGCCGGCCAGATAGCCGATCCTGCGGTGGCCGAGATCGAGCAGGTGGTCCGCCGCGTACCGCCCGGCGAGCTCGTTGACCGTGGGCTGATCAGACTCGGTGCCGGGATCCGCCCCGATCACAAGCGGGGCGGCGGTCGCCTGCCGCCGCAGCTCCTCCAAGACGACGTCCGACTGGGCGGTGGCGAGGATGCCGGCCACCTGGTGCTCGATGATCGTGGCGAGGGACGCGGCGACCGAACCGGCGCTCGTACCGTCGGCGACCACCACGTCGAGGACGTATCCGCGCCGGTGTGCGAGCTCACCGGCGCCGGTCAGGATGCGGGCCGGACCACTCTGGTCGATCCGGTCGGCGAGCACGCCGATCCGGTTCGTGCGCTGCGACCGCAGGAGCCGCGCCGCCGAATTCGGCCGGTAGTCCAGCGCGGCGAGCGCCTCCTCGACCCGCTGCCGGGTCTGCGGCCGGATCCCTTTGAAGCCGTTGAGGTAGCGCGTCACGGTCTGATGGGAGACACCCGCGTGCTTCGCGACGTCGTAGATCGTGGGAGGCTTCACAACCTCCTTTTCTACCGCTTCCCAGGCGCTGGCACGACAGGAGTGCAACGTGAGGCACTTGTCCGTCGGCCCTCGATACCGTACGGTCCGCTAACGCCCGGCAGCCGGATGGCGCCTACGGGTCTCCCCCATCTCTCCTTCCCGAGGGTCCATGCTGATCGCCAAGAACCCCGTCCTTCCCGGCTTCCACCCAGACCCCAGCATCTGCCGCGCCGGATCCGAGTTCTACCTGGTCAACTCCAGCTTCGAATACTCGCCCGGCGTGCCGGTCTTCCGGTCGAGCGACCTGCGCCGCTGGGCACCGGTCGGGCATGTGCTCGACCGCCCGGAACAGCTCCACATCGCCGGTTGCCGCCCCTCCGGAGGCATCTACGCGCCGACCCTGCGGCACCACCGGGATCACTTCTGGATGATCACGACCAACGTCAGCGATCCGCCCGGCCAGCTGCTGGTGACCGCGGCAGACCCGGCCGGCCCCTGGTCCCAGCCCATCCGCGTCCCGGATGCGCACGGCATCGACCCTGACCTGGCGTGGGACGACACCGGGACATGTCGGCTGAGCTGGTCGGGCGAGCTGCCCAAGGGCAGACAGGGCATCCTCCAGGCCGCCCTCGACACCGAAACCGGCGCCCTCTTGTCAGAACCCGCCGTGATCTGGCGAGGCACCGGCGGCCAGTTCCCCGAAGGACCCCACCTCATCAAGCGGGGACGCTTCTGGTACCTGTTCATCGCGGAAGGCGGCACCGAACGCGGCCACGCCGTCACCGTCGCCCGCGGGCCCCGCCCGGACGGCCCCTTCGAGCCCTGCCCGACCAATCCGCTGCTCACCGCGCGTGGAACCGACTGGTCGACACAGAACACCGGTCACGCGGACGTTGTGCAACGCCCGGACGGAAGCTGGGCGATGGTGTTCCTCGGTGTCCGGCCGCGCGGATCGACACCCGCCTGGCACGTGCTCGGACGCGAGACCTTCGCGGCGGAACTCGAATGGGAGGACGACTGGCCTCGCCTGGGACAGCCGATCGAGGGCCACGCGGCGGGCCCCGTCGTCGAGCCGCTCACCGGCCCAGTGCCGCCGCATTCCTGGGTGAGCCCCTCACGCCATCTCGGTGACGTTCTCAAGTACGACCCCGATGGCCACTGGCACCTGGGAGCGGCTTCCCACGAGGAGGTGTTCGCTGGACGTCGGCAGGAGCACTTCTTCATCTGCGCACAGGCGGCAGTCGAACCGGTCTCCGGCGGCGCTGGCCTGGAGTTGCGCATCGATCCCTTCCACAAGGTGACCGTGTGGAGCGAGGACGGGCATGTGCAAGCGATCGCAACCATCGGCGACCTTCGCATTGCCCTAGGCGAAACCACAGCCGCCCCAACACCCGCACTCGAACTCCGCACTCAACCTGCAGAGGGAGCCTCGGGAACTCCGCGCCAGGGCCCTGACGTCATCGTGGCAGGCATAAGTGACAGATCTGGCTTCCGCGAGCTAGGGCGACTCGACGGCCGCTATCTCTCCACCGAAGTGGCCGGCGGCTTCACTGGCCGCATGATCGGCATCGTCAGCGACAGCGACGACGCGGTCATCAAGTCATTCGTCTACCGCGGAAGCGACCAGAACACGGATTGGGAGTCGCTCGGGCAATCAGGCTGAACTGCGCCCCAACGCGCAGCACCCAGGGGCTCTCGTCCGGCGATGCTGGAATGCGCAGGATGCCGTTGTCCACTTGAGCAACGGTCCGGCGGATCCAAACCCGATCGCTGCCGTCGAGCTCAGAGCGGCGACCCTCCTCTGGAAGCACTTCAGGGCACGAGACTCGATCTGGTCCGGTGACAGGGGAACGGGTCCGACGTGCGGTACTAACTGGGCGTTTCATCCTGCGAGTTCCGTTTGATTTCGGGTCAGGTGCCCCGCCATGTGGGAGTGGATTCGCCGGTGAGGCGGCGGCTCATGAGGT